>JANWXG010000116.1 GCA_025057335.1 bacterium
CAGGATTTCTGGTGCAGTATGAAAACTGGAGGAAGGCATACAGGCAGAAAGGTTGGAACCGCCTGCGTGTGCGCATTGTGGGACAGCCTCCGCGTATCACGGCGTGGCTGAACGGCGTGAAGACGGTGGACTTTCAGGACAACGAGGAAAGGTATCCGCGAGAGGGATACATCGGTTTGCAGGTGCATGGCGGCGCAGGTGCGTGGGGCAAAGACTGTCGCGTGCGGTTCCGTCAGATTCGGTTGCTCAACCTAGAGCAGCATCTTAGCGAGGTTCATACTCTGCCGCGACCCTGATGGACGCGACGAAGCGCGTCCCTCCAATTTTCTGGAGGGTCACGCTCCGTCGTGACCCGAAAGCGGACGCAACGGAGCACGTTCCCCCAAAGGGGAAAGGCGCCAGGTTCCTGCTGAGCTGGTCAAACTGTCACAGAATAGAGCTGTCCTCTAACACAACAAGAGAAGCGAGGTTGACAAAATGTATAACCAGTACAGCGCGGGAGCACGCAGTCAGAGCAAGTCGTTCCGCCTGATGATGCGCCAGCCAGGCGCGATGCGCGAAATGGGCGGGCAGGAGCTGTCGCTAGCGGTGCAGGCGGTGGACCTGATGTTCATGCGCGCGCTGGACGCGGGCGCGTCGGATATCCATTTACACCCTGAACGGGATATGCTACGCATCCGCTTCCGCATCGATGGGCTACTACACGAATTCCAGACCATTACCGACCCTGACCTCATCGCTGCAATCATTACCCGCGTTAAGCTCGCCGCCGATATGCACATCGATGAGAAACGCGAGACGCAGGACGGGCGCATCGACATGGAGTACAACGACCGCAAGCTAAGCGCGCGCGTCTCGTGTATCCCGTCGCTCAACGGCGAGCGCATCGCCATCCGTTTGCTCGACCCCGCGCAAATGCGCGTAGACCTAGACAAACTGGGCATGCCTAACGATGTACTGGCAGACTGGAAACAGTCACTGCAGACTGCTTACGGGATGATGATTGTCACAGGTCCCACCGGCGCAGGGAAGACCTCCACGCTTTACGCTTCCATCAACCTGTTAGACCGGAAGCGCCGCAACATCATTACAGTGGAAGATCCGGTGGAGTACGAGTTCCCCGACAACATCATGCAAATCCACGTCACCGAGAAGATTACCTTTCCGAAGGCACTGCGCGCTATCCTGCGCCACGACCCCGACGTGATTATGATTGGCGAGATTCGCGACCGCGAGTCGTTACAAATCGGCATACAGGCAGCGCTCACGGGGCATCTGGTGTTCACTACGCTGCACACCAACAACGCGGTGGAGACCATCAGCCGCATGATCGATATGGGCGCGGAGGATTACCTGATTGCTGCCACGCTGGTGCGTGTGATGGCACAGCGTTTGGTGCCCATCATCTGTGGCAACTGCCGAGTGCCCTACCAGCCGCCTCCAGAGGACCTCAAAGCACTCGGGCTTCCTCTCGATATCGCGCAGAAGCACCCGTTCTTCGTGGGCAAGGGCTGTGAGGCATGTCGTGGCACAGGCTTTCGTGGGCGCACAGGCATCTTCGAGCTGCTGAAGGTCACGCCCGAAATCCGCAAAGCTATCCTACGCCGCGCCTCTGGTGACGAAATCCTGCAGATTGCGCGCCAGGAAGGGATGCGCACGATGCTGGAGGATGGGCGCGACAAAGTGCTACGCGGCGTGACTACACCCCATGAGGTAATGAAGGCGGTCTTCGCGGGGATGGCGTAAGGCGCTGTTAACGAGAGCGAACGGCACGAGAGGGAACTCTCGTGCCGTAGAGTGAGGGAGACAGGCGGTTAATAAAAAATTAACCGCTACTGCAAGAGATACTCGCGTAAACCCCTCCGCTTGGCGGCATCTTTGAGTTTACGCATCGCTTGCGCTTCGATCTGGCGCACTCGTTCACGCGAGATTTTCAGCGCCTCTCCTATCTCCTGTAAGACTTGCTCCTCTTGGTCGCCGTATCCCAGCCGGCGGATAATCACCTGGCGCTCGCGGTCAGTGAGCTCGGTCTGTAGCAGTTCGTCCAGCACCTTTCGGCGCTCCACCTCGAGCATCACTTCCTCCGGGTCGCGCACGTTCTGGTCATGGATGAGCGACCCGAGCGAGGTGTCTTCTTCCTCACCGATGAGCATGTCGAGCGACAGCGGCTCCTGAGCTGCCTGCTGCAGATGCATCACCTTCTTCGGCGAGACGCCCATCGCTTTAGCTAGCTGTTCGATACTGGGCTCTTCGCCTGTCTCGCGGCGGAGCCGCTCTCGCTCGCGCTCCATCCGTCGCAACTGCTCGGCGACATGGGCGGGGATGCGCACCATCTTCGCCTTGTTGTCTATCGCACGCCCAATTGCCTGACGTATCCAATGCGTCGCGTAGGTGCTGAAGCGGTAGCCTCTCGACGGGTCATACCGCTCGACAGCGTTCATCAAGCCAATGGCGCCTTCCTGCACTAGGTCCTCAAAGGGCACCAGGGCGTTGCGGTAGTGCTTGGCGATATTCATCACGAGGCGCATGTTCGCCTCGACGAGCTTCTGCTTGGCTTCCTCATCCCCTTTGCGGGCGCGTTCTGCCAGCTCCAGCTCCTCCTCCGGAGTGAGCAGTGCCACTCGCGTCAAGCGGTTGAGCAAAGAGGGCACCTCGGACGGTGCCGACTTGCGGCTCGGCGTCAAGGTGGAGTTGCTCACAGCACTTCCTCTTCGATTGACTGGATTGTTAGTGCTCATACTTTTCCTCGAATACTCAATGACACCAGCAGATTCCTGCCCCCCATGGACATCTAATTCGACACGCCAAAAGCGGGTAGGGTTTCACGCAGTTCTACCTATTGTACCCGAAGGCGGTACTGCTTCGCAATCGTTGCACTCGGTTGCGGTATAGGATACGCCAGCAACCTACCACTTTCCTTCCTCTTTTTCACCTGCACGGCGAAAAAAGTTGGGAGCAGGCGACCAGCGCCCGCAGGTATTAGCCTCAATCGCTACGCCCCTACCGTCAAGTATCGCGAGCAAAGCGCCCCGACACCACGCTCATTCTCCGACAGGATGTGAGCGAACCATCTTACCTATTTGCCATGCTGAACTTCACTGCGCTCAGAATGACACTGGGGCGGAGAGCGAGGCTCTCGCCGAGCCGTTCCCCCTGTCATGCTGAGCATGGGCGAAGCATCCCCAGAAACCAGCAGAACGAGATTCTTCGCTCCGCTCAGAATGACAATGCGTTGAAGGGCAGGGCTTCTGCTAAGCCACAACTTCTGTAATGCTGAGCGCAGGAGCTTTGCTCAAAGTAGTTCTTTGCATCCTCGCAGGCGTTCGTCCTAGAGGGACGCGCTCCGTCGCGTCCACCATCAGGGTCACGACGGAGCGTGACCCCCCAGAGTTCATTCGTCGCCCCTCTGGAGGGATGCGCTTCGTCGCATCCGTCGGCAGAGGGTCACGACGGAGGTGGGGGGCGAGGCGCCTGTCTGTTGCCCACAATTTTTCAAACGCTCTCTCCACTCTCTTGACTCCTGTGGCAAAAGCTGCTATGATAAGGGTAAGGTTGAACGTCAAACTATCCTGAGCCAAAAGGTCGTTGAACGTTAGACTAGAGGAGATAAATGCCTGGAGGGACGCCGACTATCAAGGATGTCGCCGAGCGGGCGGGCGTGTCGGTGACCACAGTGACCAACGTGCTGCACGGACGAGGTGGGCGCTTCTCGGAAGAGACCCGTGAGCGCGTGATGCAAGCGGTGGAGGAGCTGGGTTACCGCCCTAACCAGATTGCGCGTAGCCTCGTGCGTCGGCGCAGCCACACGCTAGGTGTTGTGGTAGAACACTTTCGCGGCGCGCTGTTGGGCAACCCGTACTACTCCACTTTGCTGGACGGCATCCTCGCCGAGGCAGTGCGGTCAGGCTACCAACTCAAGATTATCGCGCTGGAACGCCCCGACCCCAGCCACGCGCGGTTGAGCATTGAAGACGGCTCCGTCGACGGGGCGATTCTGGCTGCGCCGCTGTACGGGAGTCCCTTGTTGCGCTGGTTTGAGGAGTGCCACATCCCGCGTGTGGTGGCAGGGAGCAGCCCGCACGACCTGCGTGCTGCCTGCGTAGACGTGGACGACGAGGGCTCCGTGTATGCCGCCGTCCAGTGGCTCATCAGGTTGGGACATCGGCGCATCGCCTTCATCGGAGGTCCTACCAACTACTGGAGCGCACAGCAGCGGGAACGTGGCTACCTACGCGCCCTACACGACGCTGGCATCACGCCGACCTCGCACTGGATACGCCGTGGCAACTACAGTACGCTCTCAGGAAGGCAAGCGATGGAAAAGCTGCTGCAGGTGCGTCCTGCTTTCTCCGCGGTGGTCTGCTGTAACGACTGGATGGCGCTAGGCGCGCTGGAAGTGCTGCGACGTCGGGGCGTGCTGGTTCCTGACGACATCTCCGTGTTGGGCTTCGATGACGTGGAGGCGGCGGCGGTTGCTTCGCCTCCGCTAACCACCATCCGACAGCCCGTGCGGGAAATCGGCATCGCCTCCGCCCAGTTGCTCATCCGACAAATCGAGAGCGGTCAGCCTGCCACCGAGCGGGTGATATTCCCCGGTGAGCTGGTGCAACGGGATAGCGTGATGCCGTACTCTGCTGAACCGTCCGACAGAGCCAAGCCGCTGCGGCGTCTCCGCAGCAGGCGCAGGCGCCGGTGAGCTGTGATGAGAGGAGGTACGTCATCAGATGAACTTACGCAAAGAGGTCTCCCCGTCGGTCGCTATCGCGGTGATTGTGATTGCCGTGCTGATAGCGGGATTCGTACTGTATCGTGCCTTCGTTGGCAACCGTCCTAGCACTGCGCCATCGCAGATGGGGTTGAAGGTCAACGAACTGGTCAACCGAACAGGGGGTGACGCGCGATTGCTCACCCCAGAGGAGCGCCAGCTGGTGATGGAAGCCATCGAGAAGCGCATGATACCCCCTGGCATCTTCCGCAACCTGGAGATGCCTCCTACTCATTCCAAAAACTAATTCTCACAAGGGAGGTTCACACACATGCGACACAACAAAGCGTTCACGCTGATTGAGCTGCTCGTCGTCATCGCGATTATCGCGATTCTGGCGGCGATCCTGTTCCCGGTGTTCGCTCGCGCCCGAGAGATGGCGCGCAAGACTTCGTGCCTGTCCAACATCAAGCAGCTCTCCCTGGCCGTGCTCCAGTATGCGCAGGACTACGATGAGACCCTGCCTTACCCCGGCTGGTCCCCCGTGCAAATGTCTGGAGGGCTCGCTTGTCACGGTTGGCGCTACGCCGTGTTGCCTTACATCAAGAATACTGGCATCTACCTGTGCATGAGCTACGAGCAGCCTGGAGAGCCTATCTGGAACTGGTCGTGCTACCACGATACTGAGGGAGTCTACCCCGACTCGCTGTGGAGCCGCCTGGGTGAGACGGGCGCCACGGCGGAGCAGCTGGTTGGCATTCGGCGCTCCTACGCAGGCGCTGCCAACTGGGCGCAAAAGAACGAGGTCGGTCAGAAGTTGGGCTGGATTGTGCCGCCAGCGCAAGGACGCCCTGGCTTGCCCAACCCGGTGCGACTGGCTTCTATCCCGCGCCCCGCTAGCGTCATCCAGCTGCTGGAATCGCGCGAATACTGGAACGACCACGGTCCATGGGTGCTCAACGGTGACTGGTTCCGCGTCTGGTTCGACCAGAACAAGGGCGTGGTCACTTCCCACAACGGCGTCAGCAACTGGAGCTTCCACGATGGACACGTGAAAGCCATCAAAATCTGCTCCACCATGGGCGCGCTCAACTGGACAAACCAGCAGGGTCCCACCGATGATTACCTGTGGGATTGGCAGCCGCCCCAGCGGGTGGAGTGGCTGCGTGACTGGCGCGATCGCTGCCCCACGATTCCGGAATATCGCTAGCGTCGGGGTTCGCCCTGTTCTCTCAGAGAGCTCACGAGGATAGTTGAAGGTCACACTCCGTCGTGCCCTGTGCGGAGGCGACGGAGTGTGACCCTTGAGCGAAGCGGTCAAGACAAGGTATTGACAAAAGAGCACAACCGTATCTCCACGATTTGCCCTTCGCTACCTCCCGACAACATCAGAAGAGGTTACGAGAGGAGATTTGCTTCTGCGAAGCCAGTACGAGTGGATCTGTCTTAGAACTCACGCTCAACAGCGAAACCCTCACTGGATTCAAGTGCGGTAGGCGTAGCAAGGAATCTCTACCTTCATCAGGGAACTTTCCTTACGAACAGCTGCGTATGCATGTAGCAAGTTGCCCCCCTCGGCACAGGGAATAGTCTGGCAAGGCATTTCACCTACGTCCGGGGACGCGGAATGCACTGTCATGAGCGCGAAAGGAGCATGAGGGATGAGGCGCATAGAGCTCTCGCCTGCTGTTGTGGTAGCAGTCATAGTGGTGCTTCTAGCGGTCATCGTGTTCGCTTACTGGCGTGCGACGCAACCCAAGGAGGTCGTTAACCCGCGCGTTACTGCACCCACAATGCCTATTCACGAGTAGATTTTCCAGAAGGAGGTATTGGTATGACACGACGTGCGTTCACGCTCATCGAGCTGCTGGTGGTCATCGCGATTATCGCGATCCTAGCAGCCATCCTGTTCCCCGTGTTCGCGCAGGCCCGCGAGAAGGCGCGTCAAGCGTCCTGCCTGTCCAACTTGAAGCAGCTGGGGCTGGCAGTAGCGATGTACGTGCAGGACTACGATGAGCGCTTCGGAGGAGGCAGCACGCATCTGCAGGGCGATCCGGGCAACTGCCTCGGACACCGCTGGTGGCTGGACATGGTGGAACCCTACGTGAAGAACCGAGGGCTCAAGAACTGTCCCTCCGAGCGGGTGCGAGTGGCGTTCTTTGACCCGACGATTGCTGATGAGCCAGCCACGCAGTGCGGTCAGGGCGTCTACTACTCCAGCTACAGCTGGAATGTCATCATCTGCTGGATCGACGGCGCCAATGGGTTGAACCGCCTACCGGGTTTTACCTGCATCGGCGATCCCAACTTCCAGTACTGGGGAATCAGGCGGGGCACTTCGCTAGCGGCAGTATCGCGCCCCGCAGAGGTCATCGCAATCATGGATACGCGCGACGGCTGGATTGAGACCTGGGCAGACTTCATGACCGACCTGTCGCGATCGCCCAACGGTGGCGTGGCTTATCGTCACAACGAAGGCTTCAATGCCGTATACGTCGACGGGCACGCCCGCTACCACCGCAAGTACTCTACCAAGGTGCGTAACTGGGTGATTCAGGAGTTGCCCGAGCAGGTGGCGAACCTGCCATAGGAGGAATAGGGCGCCCTGCGGCTTCGACGCAGGGCGCCCGCAACTACCACCCCAGCAAAGCGAACACCTCCGCAAGGAAAACCTGCTTTCGCCTCGAACTTTCTTCTCCAAAGAGGCATGGGACAAGCGATGGTTCAGCAGGCTTCTCTCCGCCAGATGCGATTCGCTGCACGCACACCTTCCGAAGCGCGCCGCTGGCAGGCACGAGTGCGTCAGAAGCTCATCGAGCTAATGATGGGCGGGGAAACGCCGCCGCGCGTGCCCCTGCAGCCACAGTTCCTGCGGCGCATCGAAGTCCCTGCCGGTGGATACACCCTCCAAGAGGTCACCCTGCAGACCCTCCCTGACCGCCGCGTACACGCCTGGCTTGCCCTGCCCCGAAACGTCTCTTCGAAGGTTCCCGCAGTGCTGGCGCTACATGGTCACGGCGGCACGGGCGAACAGGTAGTCAAAGGAGAGGGGCTCTACTGGTATGGGCGAGTGCTGGTGGAGATGGGATACGTGGTGCTAGCGCCTGACATCGGCTCGCACGACCTGCAGCATCCGAGCTGGTCGCTGATGGGCGAACGGGTGTGGGATTGTCTGCGCTGCGTGGACTACCTTGTTACCCTGCCTCAGGTAGATGCACGAAAGATAGGTGTCGCGGGGCTATCGCTG
>JANWXG010000117.1 GCA_025057335.1 bacterium
TCAACAGCGTGCCCACGTAACGCATCACCTCGTTGGCGCACACGGGGCAGTAGCCGTAATCGCTGCACAGGCGGTCTACCACCTCGTTCATCTTCTTCAGCTGCTCCTCGTTGGGCGTGGTGACCGAGGTGGTAATTTTCACTACGTCTTTCAGGTCAGCGAAAAGCTTGCGCTCGATAGCCTCTTTGAGCCGTTCGTCGCTGTTGACATCGAAGCGGATGTTACGCCGCGCCAACGAGGCGACCGAACGCAGGATGCCCTCACGGAACTCCCGCTTGGCGTTCTCCGAAATGCCGATTTGCTCCTCAATAGAGCGCATCAGCTTCTCGTCGGGCTCCATATCCTCGCCTGTAATCGGGTCTTTCACCTTCGTGCGGTTGCAGTAGGCGTCCACGTTGTCTAGGTAGTTGTCCAGCAGAGTCTGCGCCGCCTGCTCGTAGGAGTAGACGAACGCCCGCTGGATTTCCTTCTTAGCGAGTTCGTCATACTCTTTGCGCACCTCGTCGATGAGCCCGAGCAGCTTGCGCCGTTCCTCCTCATTGTTGGTGTACTCCGACAGACCGTCGCGCAGGCTGCGCAGCACGTCTATCGGCGTGATGCACGACTTGCCGCTGCGGGCAATGGCGCTGGAGATGCGGTTGATGATAAAGCGCGGCGAGACGCCCTGCATGCCCTCGTCGGCGTATTCCTCCTGCAGCTCCTTCACGTGTCGCTGGTCCCAGTCGCCCACCTGCTTCTCGCCGTCGTAGAGCTTCATCTTGGTCATCAGGCTCAGCCCGCTCTTCTTGGAGGGCTTGAGGCGACTGAGTACGGCGAACATGCTGGCAACGCGCAGGGCGTGCGGCGCGATATGCACCTTCTTCAAGTCGACGCCGTCCTCTTGCACTTCGCTCTGGGCGATAAGCTTCTCGTAGATACGCACCTCGTCGCTGACGCGCAGGTTGTAGGGCACTTTCACCACGAAGATGCGGTCAATCATCGCCTCATTCTCCTTGTTGGAGAAGTAGGCGTTGTATTCATACTCATTCGTGTGAGCTAGGACAACGAGGTCGCAATAGATGAGTGCGAACCGGGAGGCTTTGATCATCTGTTCGCCCGCGACAGTGTTGAGCTCGTACAGGAAGCGCTTATCCGCCTTGAGCATCTCGATAAATTCCATGATGCCCCGGTTTGCGATGTTGAGTTCGCCGTCGAAGTTGTACACACGCGGGTCGCTCTCCACACCGATTTCGGTCAGCATTTGCAGGTTCACACTGCCCGTCAGCTCTGAAACGTCCTGTGACTTGGGGTCGGACGGCTTGAAGGTGCCGATGCCGATGCGGTTGCGCTCGGAGAAGAAGATGCGCTCCACAGGCACCTGATCGATTTTGCCCTGAAATTCCTCTTTGAGTCGCCAGCGGCACACGGGGCACAGGTCGCCCTCGATGTAGATGCCGAACTGCCGTCGGAAGTCCGCCCGCAGGTCTTCGGGGATGAGATGGAGTGGCTCCTCGTGCATGGGACAGCCTTTGATAGCGTAGACAGCGCCCTGCTCGGTGCGCGAGTAGCGCTCCAGCCCGCGCTTGAGCATGGTAACGAGAGTGGATTTGCCGCCGCCGACGGGCCCCACCAGCATGAGGATGCGCTTGCGCACGTCGAGGCGTCGTGCAGCGGGCGCGAAATACTCCTCCACGATTTGCTGCAGGGTCTTGTCCAGTCCGAAGATTTCGGAGCGGAAGAAGCGATACTGTTTGGGACGCCCTTCTGGCTCGTCCACACCCGCTGCCATAATCATGTCGTACACGCGAGCGTGAGCCAGGTCGGCGACCTGCGGATTCTTAATGACTATCTCCAGATAGTCGGCGAACGTCCCTTCCCACCGCAAAGCCTCTTCCGACTGGCGCAGCTCTTCCGCTTGCCTCAGGAACTCGGATGGCTTCATAGATTCTCCCATCTCCTTCCTGCTGTAGAGTTGCCAGCCAAAGCGAAGCGCCCCGTGCTGCAGAGGGCACGCACGAGGCGCTGCTGAGACAGGCAGGAACAGCAGGTTAACTGTCGGGAGGCTTTCGCCTCCGCAAGATGCCCACAGCGCCTGCCAGAGTCACCTCTGCAGCACTGATTACGTCAACTGGCTCCTGAAGTGTATCTCCTGTGTCGCTCAATTTTGCTCTCCAACAACTTTTCGTTGCACAATATCCCGTTCTGTTTAGTAGACTACACCAGGGCGATGAAGGTTCCCCTGACGTAGAGGAATGGCAGCGAACACCCTGCGGGTACAGAGATTATACCTGCTTCTATTCTGAATCTTAGTGGCTGCAGCATCTCTTGTCAAGGGGAGAGTGCATTTTCCCGCGAAAATGCGAGGGGCGTCCGCCCAGGTAGGGACGGACGCCCTCATTCTCTCACCCGCCCCGCGAAGGGTGATGCGGGGTCTGCACCGCCTGCGCAGTGGTCTGCAGGGTGGTCGCGTGCACATCCGCTGCGCGGTGCACCTCCGTCTCGCCCAGCTTCTCGGCAATCTCCTCGGGGCGGTCAGCGATGCGCATCATCTCGTCCTTGTCAATGATGCCCTTGCGGTAGAGCGAGAGCAGGAACGAGTCCAGTGTGCACATGCCCCACTGCTGTCCCGTCTGGATGGCAGAGTAGATGCTGTAGGTCTTGTGGTCGCGAATCATGTGCTGGATAGCGGGAGTGCAAATCATCACCTCGAACGCTGCGACGCGCCCGGGGCGGTCGATACGCGGCAGCAGCTGTTGCGAAATCACTGCCACCAGGTTTGTGGACAGCTGCACGCGGATTTGCTCCTGCTGGTCCAGCGGGAACACATCGGTGATGCGGTCTACCGTCTTGGCAGCGCCAGTGGTGTGCAGGGTAGAGAAGACCAGGTGCCCTGTTTCCGCTGCGGTGATAGCCGCCTGGATGGTACGCAGGTCACGCATCTCACCGACCAGGATGACATCCGGGTCTTCGCGCAGAGCGCGCACCACGCCGTCGGCAAAGGTCGGCACGTCTACTCCAACCTCGCGCTGCGAGATGATGGACTTCTTCGGGGTATGGTAGTATTCAATCGGGTCTTCGATGGTGATGATGTGGCAGTCCCGATGGGTGTTAATCCAGTCGATCATGGTTGCTAGCGTGGTGGTCTTTCCTGAACCTGTGGGACCAGTAATCAGGATGAGCCCACGCGGTTCGTATAGCAGGTCAATCACTTCGCGTCCCAGTCCCAGCTCCTCGAAAGTGAGCATCTTGTAGGGAATGAGACGCAGGTTCATCGCCAGAGTGTTTTTCTGCCAATACGCCGCCACACGGAAGCGCGCCTTGTTCTGGTGGGAGTAACCGAAGTCAGTACTACGGTCGGTCTGCAGCTCTTCCCAGTTGCGGTCGGGGCAGATAGAACGCACCAAGCGCTCGGTGTCTGCAGGGGTCAGCACGTCATACTCCTGTAGACGGTATAACCTGCCATAAATGCGCAGGACGGGGCGCTCGCCCGCAATCAGGTGGATATCGGAGGCGTCTCTCTCGTACGCCAAATCCATGAGCTTCTCGATGGTAACCATGACACCACCCTCCTTCTCGTGGTTTTTGCCCTTCCGGACAAAGTGGGATGTGCGACTGTGCTAAAGCCCAACCGCAGATGGGATTATTTGCTCCTCCACGCAGTCCTTCTGGGGGAAGCATCCCGTATACACTATAAGGCGAAAGCCCGTTGTTGTCAAGCGGTTTACGGAACAGGGTACAGCCGTTGCGAGGTTCCGCCTTCAGAGACGACCAGGGCATGCTGGTTAAGCAGGCATGCGAGGTTCCCCCTAAAACTCCGCCTCCACGACCAGCCTGCCCGTGTTCCCCGTAATGTCCACATCGCCGCGCTGGGGGTCAAAGCGCTCATGCACCACACCGTTCACGCGCACTGAGCGGATGGGTAAGCCGTCTGGATGGCGGAAGCGCACCAGAGTCTTTGGGGGAGAGGCGCGAAGCGACAGGTCTACCTCTGCACTCAGCCACCTGGGATAGCCCCCGCTGTGGTAGCTCACACTCACCTTGCCATAGCGCGTGCAGACTCCCGTCGTGGCTATCGGCTTGCCCGTGCGGAACCACTCGCGCGGCAGAGCGCGCCCGAAGTGCAGCACCTGCTCGTCAGCATATACAAACATCGCTCGCAGCCACGAAACAGCGTTCGCCTCGTCGCTGGTCTTGAAATGCGCCGCGTTGGAATATCCCAGCACGGGCGAGGGATGCTCTACCATCGCGTTGACCTCCTCGCGGTAACAGGCGCACCAGGCGTTGAAGAACATCCAGAGGAAAATCTCAGGCTCGTCGCGCTGCAGATGGGGCATCAGCCCCGCCAGCAGGTTGGGCTGGATGGAGAAGCCTGCACGGTCATACCAGTTCGCCTCGAAGTCGGGGATGAGGTAGCCGTATGGGGGCTGGGGGTAAAGATTGTCCTGGTAGTCATCCAGAATCCACTCCGCTTGCGGACTACGCACGTCATACAGCCCCGAAATCAGCAGGTAGACCGCTCCTTCCAGCACCTCTCGAATCCATCCCACGTCGCGTCGGCGCTGATAGAGGCGACTGGGGTAGTGTGGAACCCATCTGCCGTCGCGCAGGCGCACCAGCGGCGTGTGCTGGCGCATGGTCTCGAAGCCACGCATCAGGTCGGCGCGGTAAGCGTCTGCCTCCTGCTGGATGCGCGCCGCTTCGGGATGTGCAATCGCCCTTAGCGCCTTCGCAGCGGTGTCCACTCCACGCCAGGTGAGCGCGTTAGTGGAGAGCCAGTAGTGGAAATCGGTCACGTCCTCCAGGCTTCCTGCAGGCAGGAAGCCGTACTCCCAGCCGCGCGAATGGGGCAGAGTGCGCATGGTATTCCGCCGCTGTCGGAACACCCAGTCGCAGCCTGCGATGAGCGAGGGCGCGACGCTGTGCAGCCATTCGGCGTCTCCCGTGAGGAAGTAGTGCATGGCAATGCACCACAACGCCCAGCCGTGATGCTGGTTGTAGGCTCCGCGCTCGAAACCGCCCGCGCCGTAGTACATGCCTTCATAGTCGGTAAAGTTGCCCGGCTGAGAAGCGGTGCCCTGATATCGGATCCACACCTCGATGCGCCGTCGCGCCTCCTCGTGTAAGCCGCGCTGGTCTAGCTCGTGTACTATCATGCACGCCTCGTTGGTGAAGTTGCCGTAGCTGGAGGTGCCTACTGACGTGTTGACCAACCCGCTGCCGTCGGGCATGGCGGTGTCGGTAACTAGCACGTAGTTGCGGTGTGCGGCGTGCAGAGCCGTTAAATGTGGTTCGGGGCAGACGAGCTGCGCCCCCTGCCTCGCCTGCGCCCGCCAGAAGGCAGCCACCTGACAATAGCAAGGTTCGAACTGCAGCGCCTCCAATGCTGACAGCTCCTCAGGCTGGTCTAGCGCGATATACGGAATCTTCAGCAGCAGCTCGCCCGTCTCGCCCGGCTGCAGAGTCTGGCGAAAGAGTACCTGCCTGCCTTGCACATCGGGAGACAGCGTGCCCTCCCAGCGAGCGCGTAGCACCTTCTGACCGTGCCAGTCCGAGAGCAGGTGCGCGCCTTCAACAAACAGTTCATCCCGTTCTCCGCGTGGCAGCAGGTAGTCGTCCTGCGCCCCATTGCTGGCATAAGCGTTGTGCGAGCGAGCAGACCGATGCGAGTAGGAGAGGGGCAGCTCGGCGACGGCGGGCGCGTTGCCCGTGTTGTGAAAGCGGAAGCGCACCATCGCCACCACCGTCTCATCGCTGGACAACAGCTCGTCCTCTATCGAGCGGAGCAGGGGCACAGCGAAGGTATGCTGCTCGATGGCGATATCGCCGTCCAGAGCGCGAAGACGATACGCGAGCACGGGAGGAGTGTCCGGCTCGCGGGCAGTGATATACCGCCGCTCCAGACCGAAGAAGAAGCGCGCATCCCCGTCGCAGCGAAACCGTTCAGTGTCCCTGCCTGGGATGCTGGTGACGTTCCACTTCGCCAGCACCAGGTCGCCGTTGGCTTCCAGGCGGAAGCGGTGACGGTGCAACTTGCAGCCGAGGTTGGTGCTGACCGCGTGCGGGCGGGGCTGTCCGTGAAAAGCCCCCGCGTAACTCTGCTCCCGATGCTCGCGAACACGCTGGTTGAGCGTCTTCGCCCCCTGGATACGCCGCTGGTAGTCCGCAAAGCGCATGGGGTCGTCAGCAAAAGTGATGTACACTCCCCGCTCCGCATACCAGATAGGACCCTGCTCCCTCAGGCTTTGCAGGCAGATGGTAAAGGCGTCCCCATCCAGCCAGAAGGTCACATGCCCCTCGTCGCCACAGTAGCGGTGGGCAGGATGCATATGAGCAACTTCTAGCTCGAAGAGGCGCGACGCTTCGGGCAACAGCGCTACGCTTTCCCCTTCCACCCGTACTCCGTTCAGCGCATGGACGTGCAGTATCCGCGCATTGTAAGTTGTGAAGCGAATCGTGTCGCCCAACGTGCGCGTGCCCGCGTCCAGCTCCACACGCAAACGGCTGCTCGCAGGATCGGAAGCGGTAAAGATTTGTACATCGGCAACCTCTTCCAGAGCGGAGGTTTCAATCCGTATCCCCAGCGTGCGGCGGAAGGTCACGTCGTAGTCCGTTGCGTCGGGGAACTCGGCGGTCAGCCCTGCGAACGTCACCTGTAGCGTGCGCTCATCCTCGCGTTGAACTACTGCTGCTGCCCTCTGCCACTCGGTGTTGAACTGGTCGTCCACGTCGTACCAGCCGAAGGCGCAGGGGTTCTCCATGTCGCGGTTGCCCTCGAGACGTGTGCGCGGCCAGGTCTTGCGCAGGTAGTGGACCTCCACTTCGTCGGGCGCGCGATTGTGGAAGTGTATGCGAATCTGAGTAAGGTCACGAGGCTCCTCGAAGCGATACTCGCCCGGCGCGGTATTTGGCAATGCAAACGGCGTGATGTCGAACGGGCTCATAAGATGCCCTCCTCTGACGGCGCTGGAGCCAGCGCTCCAGCGATGGCACTGTTTTCGTCAATCATGCCCACCCCCTCCTGCCCCTGTACGCCTCGGCATTTGTAGGGGGTGTGACCTTCGGATCTTCTCTTTAACACAACATCTGTTTGCCCCCCCCCCATTGAAATGGGGGGCTATGATAGAGCAAAAACCTACCTGACGCAGGTTTCTCATCCGCGCAGGCAGATTTTCCCCCTTCTTAGCCCCCGATTTCAATCGGGGGGAGAACTTCCCGAAACGGCGGCATGACTGTGCAGAGCACCAGCAGGAGCTGCAACAACGGTTATAGCAGGACAAAACAGCTTTCCCGTCAGTATTTCCCGAACTCCTCAAACGCCTCGTACATCGCCACAATGTTCTCCCAGGGCACTTCGGGACCAATCTCGCCGTGCAGAATCAGCCCGCCGTGGAACCTGCCGAAGAGCTCTACCGTCTCCTTCACATGTTGGCGCACCTGCTCTGGCGTACCGAAGGGGAGGATATGCTGGCGGTCGAGGTCGGAGCGGATACACACTTTGCCCGCGAGCTTCTCCTCCAGCAGCGAACGCGGCATGAGCGGATGCTGTGGGTTCAGCACATCTACGCCAATTTCGATGAGGTCGTCCCAGATATCTACTGTCCAGCCGTCCGTGTGAAAGAATATCTTCTTGCCTGCCTCCTTGATGGGTTCGAACATACGGGCGTAGCGTGGCTTGAAAAACGAACGCCACTGGCGTGGGCTGATGAGCAGCCTGTCCTGCGCGCCCCAGTCGTCGGCGAAGCCGATACCGTCCACCCCCGCCTTTAGCCACTTGTGGATATGCTGAAGGTTCCACTCCACGAGGCGGTC
>JANWXG010000118.1 GCA_025057335.1 bacterium
CGCCCGCAAGCGCATCGCTGTGCTCTCCTTCGACCCGCCGATGGAGTATCGCACGGCGCAGCTGGGCAACGTAATAGGCGATATGCTCACCACAGCGCTGGTACAGATGGGACTGGAGGTCGTGGAGCGTACCCAGCTGGAGGCGGTACTGCGTGAGCAGCAGCTGGCGCGTTCGGGCATCGTCGACCCGACCACCGCTGTGGAGATGGGCAAGATTCTGGGCGTAGACTACATCCTCGGCGGGCGCATCACCGAGTTCGGCATCCGCGACGAAAGCCAGCTGGGCGGTGTCATCGCGCAGTACTCCGTGGGCGTACGCATCAAGCGCAGTACCGCCCGCGTCCGGGCAGACGTGCGCCTGATTGACGTGCGTACCGGACGCATTCTGATGGCAGAGACAGGCGAGGGACGCGAAACGCGCAACGACCTCACCTTGGTAGGGGCGAAACTATTCGACTGGCTAGCAGGCGTGGACTTCGGCAGCCGTGAGTGGGCGGAAAGCCAAATCGGACGCGCCACCCGCAAAGCGGTGGAAGACATCGCCAAAAAGGTCGCCGTTTACTTCCCCTCCGAGGCGGAGGTGATTGCCGTTATGTCCTCAGACGAGTTTATCATCGATCGAGGGCGGTTCCAGGGCGTCCGTGTCGGTGATACTTTTGAGGTGTTCCGCGTGTCTGCTGTGCGCAACTCAAAGGGACAGGTCGTGTGGACGGACACTGTGTCGCTAGGCACGGCGCGCGTCACCGATGTGCAGGACGAGCGGGCGAAGCTGCGCTTCACCCGTCGCACAAAGGAGGGCGACGAGGTGAAGGAAGGGGACCTCGTGCGGGCGGTGAACAGCTCGAAGCGGTAACCTGTCGGGAGGTATGCTGCGATGAACTTTCCCAAAAACAGGATGCGCATTACGCATGCGCATGAGGGCAGACAGTCGCAGAAAGGCTGGCTGGTTCTGGACATCCGCGGGCTGGACCTGGACGGCGTGAACGCGATAGTCATCCCTATCGAGGATATCGAGAAGCTGCAGGAAGGCTCGCAAAAGGAGGCGAATCCTCTAGAACAGCTGCAGAAGCTGCTTGGCAAAGAGGAGGAAGAGCCATGATACGCCCACCTGCCGTCGCGGGAATGTTCTACGCGGGCAGCGCCGCCGAGCTGCGCGAGGAGATACGCGAGTGCTTCCTCTCTCCACTGGGACCGGGAAGGTTGCCCGAATCTGTCTCGAACGGCAAGCGCAGCCTGCGCGGGCTGATGTGTCCACACGCAGGCTATCGCTACTCGGGAGCGGCAGCCGCCCACGCCTACGCCCGTCTCGCTGAGGATGGCGCACCGGAGACGGTCATCCTACTGGGACCCAATCACCGCGCCATCGGCGCGCCCATTGCTATCCTCTCGCGCGGTTCGTTCAAGACGCCGCTGGGCGAGGTGCCCATCGACGCGACTGCCGCTGAGGCTATCAAGGCGCAGGCTCCTATGGTGCGCGATGATGAGAACGCACACGCTCCGGAACACTCGCTGGAAGTGCAGTTGCCCTTCCTGCAAACGGTAGCGCCTCAGGCGCGCATCGTGCCCATCGTTTTCGGCAGAGTGTATTACGACCGCGAGACGCTCGAGGAGCTGAAAGCGCTAGGTGCGGTGCTAGCTGAGTTGCTGGGTGACCCCGCGCACCATCGTCTGCTGCTGGCAAGCACCGACCTGATGCACTACGTGCCACGCGACGAGGCATATCGCATGGACGAATACGTGCTGCAGGCAGTGCGCGCAGTGGACGGTGAGCGCCTACTGGAAGAGGTGTTCCGTCGCGACATCAGCATGTGTGGCGTGATGTCGACGGCGGCAATGCTGTTTGCCCTGCGCCAGCTGGGCATCACGCAGGGAGAGGTGCTTTGCCACTACACCTCGGGCGACGTGCCTGGTGGAGACACCCGACACGTGGTAGGCTATGCCGCCTGCGCGTTTCATGCCCCCGCGTAGGATTTCGGCAACCCGATGGTGAAAGCAACCCGTACGAGGCATGACGGAACACCTCGTAGGGGGTCGGGATGTTTTCTGCACAAGCGCTACTCATCGTTGCGCTGTTGTTGCTGAACGCTTTTTTTGTGGTTGCCGAGTTCGCTCTGGTGCGTGTGCGAGCCACCCGACTGGAAGAGTTGGTGCAACGTCAGGACTGGCGCGCCCGCATCGCCAAATATGCACAGGAGCGCATCGACGCCTACTTGAACACCGTGCAGGTAGGCATTACCCTCGCGAGCATCGGTCTGGGATGGGTAGCGGAGCCCTGGGCAGCGAAACAGCTACAACCTTTGCTTAGCGCGCTAGGTATCACCTCGCCGCGCACGATACACCTGACCGCCTTCCTCGTAGGATACTTGACTATCACCTTCCTGCACGTGGTGCTGGGCGAGATGGTGCCCAAGAGTATCGCCATCCGACGCACCGAACCTGCTGCATTATGGACAGCACCCGTGTTGAACCTGTTCCACCGCCTCCTGTTCCCGCTGACCTGGTTAATGACCGGTTGCGCCTCGCTCGTGCTGCGCCTGTTGCGCATCCCGCCTGCCTCGCCCGAAGAAGCCTACTCCGAACAGGAGCTGCGCCTGCTGCTCGCCGCCTCGCGCCGCTCTGGCGCTCTCAAGGACATCGAGGCAGAGCTGATGGAACACGTCTTCTCGCTGGGCGACAAACGGGCGAAAGACATCATGGTGCCGCGCGTGGACATGGTATACCTGTCCACCACTTGGTCGCTGGAGGAGAACCTCCGCGTCGCTGAGCAGTACGGCTATACGCGCTTTCCCCTCTGTGAGGGCGATCCCGATAAGGTGATTGGCATTATCCATGTGAAAGACCTCTACCGCGCCCGCCAGCATGGCATCGATACGTTGAAGCATATCGCCCGAGACTGCTTGATAGTACCCGAGAGTAAGTCACTGGACGAACTACTGCGTGAGTTCCAGCAGCAGAAAATGCACATGGCAATCGTGGTAGACGAGTACGGGGGCACCTCTGGGCTGGTGACCCTCGAGGACGTCATCGAGGAGATTGTGGGCGAAATCTATGACGAGTTCGAGCCAGTGCAGCCGCGCATTCAACCGTTAGGCAACGGGCGCTACTTGGTGGAAGCCAACGTGGAGCTGGAGGCGTTGGCGGAGCAGCTGGGAGTAACGTTACCTGAAGAGGATGGCGCGTTTGAAACGGTCGCGGGATACGTGATGGGCAAAATCGAATCCGTCCCCCGCGTCGGCGACCTGGTGCCCTTCGGGAATTACGAAATGCAGGTAGCGGAGATGCGCGGCAGGCGAGTGCATCGGGTATGTGTGTATCCCCTCAACGACGCCGAGAGCCGCGCGAGCGAACGCTCTGTTCAGCGATGAGTTCTGGCTGTGGCAACGTATCTCCCCGAATAGGAATCGAGATTGGAGGATCACACCCTGTCGTGACCCTGATGGTGGACGCGACGGAGCGCGTCCCTCCAATCACGCTCCGTCGTAACCCTGTGCCGCTATCCCCTACCCCGCTCAAGGGGCAAGCAGCAAAGCAGGGAAGCCCGCCGTCGTCGCGAAACTAAGTTCTGCCTCTATCGAGCAGCCAGCTTGTGGGGCTATTGTCAACACCCGTTCCACCGAAGGGAGGGCGCAGCGCATGAGTCAGTACCGCATAGAACGCGACTCGCTGGGGGAGGTGCAGGTTCCCGCCGATGCCCTGTACGGAGCGCAGACGCAACGGGCAGTGGAGAACTTCCCCATCAGTGGCATCCGCTTCCCGCGCGTATTTATCCGCGCCCTGGGGCTGATTAAGGGAGCAGCCGCTGAGGTTAACTGCGAGCTGGGGCTGCTGGATGAACGGAAAGCACGTGCAATCCAACAGGCGGCGGAGGAGGTCGCTCGGGGACAGTGGGATGCACATTTCCCCCTGGACATCTTTCAGACAGGTTCTGGCACCTCTACCAACATGAACGCCAACGAGGTCATCGCGAACCGCGCCACGCAAATCCTCGGCGGAGAGGTCGGTAGCAAGCTCGTACATCCCAACGACCACGTGAACATGGGGCAGTCCTCCAACGACGTTATCCCTACCGCCATCCATGTGAGCGCCTATCTGGAGGTGCAGGAGGTACTGCTGCCCGCCCTGCGCCACCTGCACGATGTGCTTCAGAGGCGTGCTACTGAGTTGGACGATGTGGTCAAGACGGGGAGAACCCACCTGATGGACGCCATGCCCGTACGCATGAGCCAGGAGATTGGCGGCTGGGCGTATCAGGTAGCGCAGAGCATCGAGCGCATCGAGAGCTGCCTCCCGCGTCTGGCGAAACTGGCGATTGGTGGCACCGCAGTGGGCACCGGCATCAACGCCCCTGCGGGGTTTGCTTCGCGTGTGGCAGCGAGGCTGGCAGAGCGCACGGGCATCCCCTTTGTGGAGAGCGACAACCACTTTGCGGCGCAATCCGCGATGGACACCGCTACCGAACTCAGTGGTCACCTTAGGACGACCGCCACGGCGCTGATGAAAATCGCCAACGACCTGCGTTGGATGAATAGCGGCCCGATTGCAGGTCTGGGCGAAATCGCCCTGCCTGCCCTGCAGCCCGGCAGCAGTATCATGCCAGGCAAGGTGAACCCGGTGATTTGCGAGGCGGTGATGATGGTGTGCGCCCAGGTGATGGCAAACGACCTGGCGGTCTCCATCGGCAACGGACAAGGCAACTTTCAGCTCAACGTGATGCTGCCGCTCATCGCGCACAACCTGTTGCAATCGGTCACCATTCTGGGCAACGCCGCGCGTTTGCTCGCAGACAAGGCGGTAGCAGGCTTCACCGTCAACCGCGAGCGTATCGCTGAAGCGGTAGGCAAAAACCCCATTCTGGTCACCGCGCTGAACCCGGTCATCGGCTATGACAGGGCGGCACAGATTGCCAAACGCGCGTATGCCGAGGGGCGCTCGCTCAAGGAGGTCGCACTGGAGATGACCGACCTGACAGCCGAACAGCTGGACGCTCTGTTAGACCCGCGCCCCATGACCGAAGGAGGTATTGTCGGGAAGGTAGACGGAGGATAGAAGGAGGCACTCCATGAACGAGAAAGAAGCCCGAGAGATTTGCGAAAAGGTTCTCTCCCTCAGCATGGCAGAACACGTGCAGGTGAATCTGTATGGGACGAGGGAAGCCTCTACCCGCTACGCCAACAACGAAATCACCCAGAACGTGGTCAAGAGCCAAGTGACGGTGCGTGTCACCTGTGCCTTCGGCAACAAGGTCGGACGGTGCAGCATCAACCAGCTGGATACCGAATCTCTCCACAGCGCAGTCAAACGCGCCGAAGAGATGGCACGCGCAGCGGAACCCGACACCGAGTTTCTGCCCCCGCCTGAGCCAACGACCTACCGTCCGGTGCAGGCATATGCTGACAGCACTGCGCAAGCCACCCCCGAAGACCGCGCCCGAATCGTGAGACGGGTCATTACGGAAGCCGAGGCACGTGGGCTGAAAACGGCAGGGAGCTTTTCCACAAGCTCTAGCGCCGTTGCCGTCGCCAACAATCGTGGGCTGTTTGGTTTTCACACGGCGACGCAGGCATCATTGGCCTGCACGATGATGGCGGAAGACGGTAGCGGCTGGGCGGAAGCAACGCACGAGGATATCAACACACTTTCACCCGAAGCAGTGGCACAGCGCGCCGCCCACAAGGCGGAGATGGCGCGCCATTCGCAGGAAGTGCCTCCCGGCGACTACACCGTCGTGCTGGAGCCAGCGGCGATAGCGGAACTGCTGGCATACATGGTATGGAGCATGGATGCCAAAGCCGCCGACGAAGGACGCTCCCCCTTCGCGGGAAAGGAAGGCACCACCATTGCCCAAGAAAGCGTTACCCTGCAGTCCCTACCCACTCACCCCGAATGCCCTGCCGCGCCCTTCTTCGACGACGGCATGCCCACTACCGACATCACCTGGATAGAGCGGGGCATCCTGAAAACCCTAGTCTATAGCCGCTTCTGGGCGCAGAAGCAGGGCAAGGCTTTCACGGGCTATCCTCCTAACCTCGTCTTGCAAGGGGGCAACCTCTCGCTCGATGAGCTCGTAGCGCGGGTGGAGGACGGCTTGCTCATCACACGCTTCTGGTATATCCGCTATGTAGACCCGATGCAGCTTCTGCTGACCGGCATGACGCGCGACGGAGTATATCGCATCCAGGGCGGAAAGGTCTCGCACGCCGTGAAGAACCTGCGTTTCAACGAAAGCCCCCTAGTGATGCTGCAGAACGTGCGGTTGCTTGGCACTCCCCAACGGGTGGGAGATAGCCTCGTCGTGCCGCCAGCGATAGTGAGCGACTTCACATTTACCAGCACTACCACGTTCTAAGCCGCTTAGACAGCCGAAGTTCGCACTACCTGAAGGCGCGGGGCAACCCCTAGCAGGCGATGCTGGACAGAGCAACGAACAAGGAAAGCAGGGAATTCCTGAAGAGGGGAGGAAGCAGAATGGAGTTCTTCAGTACCGTGCACTTCATCAGCGGGCATCACCTGGACGTGATTATCGAGGCGGACAGCCTCGAAGCTGCCGTGCAGTGGTGGCAGGAGCAGCTCTCGCAGAACAAGCCTGTGCTGGCATGGCGAGGCTTCTCTCCCAAGCGTCCCGTGGTCATCAACACGGAAAACGTCGCCTATGTGGACAGCATCGAGCGTGCCCGCCCCGAAACAGAGATGCGCCACCCTACGCCCTTCGGCGCTCTGTAGGCTACTCTATCGCTACGCCGGGCTGCAGCTCAATCACCTGCAGCCCCTCGATGTCGCGGGTGAGCTCGCGCAGCTGCTCCGGCGTGCCCGTCAATGGCGGGAACGTGCGATAGTGCATAGGAATCACCTTCTTCACTCCCAGTAGACGTATCGCTATCGCCGCCTCGCGCGGGTCCATCGTGAACAGTCCGCCTATCGGCAGCATCGCCAGCTCGGGCTGGTAGATTTGCCCAATCAGCTGCATATCGCTGAACACTGCCGTGTCACCCGCATGGTAGAAGGTGAAACCGTCCTCGCACTTGACCACGAAGCCCGCCGGGTCGCCCAGATACACAATCTGTCCGTTCTCACCTACGTGCGCACTGGAGTGGATGGCATGTACCATCGTCACCTGTAGTCCAGCCACCTGCACAGTGCCGCCTTTGTTCATACCGATAGTGTTCTGCACTCCTTGCGCGCTCAGGTAGCTAGCCAGCTCGTAGATGGCGACCACCTGCGGAGAGAACTGCTTTGCCAGCGATACCGCATCGCCGATGTGGTCGCCATGTCCATGTGTGAGCAAAAGTAGGTCTAACTTGGGCAGCTGCTTCGCCGAGTCGGGACAGAGGGGATTTCCTAGCCAAGGGTCTATCGCGAGGTGTGTTCCTCCTGGTGTACGAATGAAGAAGCCAGAATGTCCGAGCCATGTGATGTGTAGTCCAGGGTGTATTTGCGCCATCCTCTTCACCTCCCTTTCCTGTGTGGAGATTATGTACCCAGAGGGAATGCTCCTGCTCGCAGAGAAGCGTTTGTGATAGGAGGAGAGCGCTTCCACTGAGCCGTCATGGTGTCATACTGAGCGTGAGCGCAGCGGGTCGGAGATTCTCCACTCTGCCCAGAATAACAGGATACGCACTGACGTGTGCGACTACCAGTACGAAAGTGCGTGCGATGACCTCCCCAGCTCGTAGTGAAGCAAGTGAGTGCTTCCCAAGGCAGGGCTTTTTCGGCTCACCAGAAGGTTCGCCCTCCAATCAGCGAGGTGTGGAGGGC
>JANWXG010000119.1 GCA_025057335.1 bacterium
GGGGCATCTGGCAAGGATGCTCGCTGTTTGACCGGCTGCGCGCCCCGCACAACGAGGGTCTGAATCTGGTATTCATTGACGGACACGTGAAGTGGCGCCAGCTGCGCAGCCTTACGACTGCCGACTTTGGCGCCCCCGAACCGGGCGTACCCTACACTAGCGACCGTCGCGTGATGGGCTGCCAGTAAGCTGAAGGACGTTCCCGCCGCATGGCGGGAACGTCAAGTTCCTCCCCCCGCTGCCTGCAGAGGGTCAATCGGAAGCCAAACCTCAGAGTACTTCACTCTTCTGATGGGTTACCTGATGTATCGCTACCACTTGTTGCAGTAGCTCTTCCAGCTCGCCTAGGGGGAACATCGTCGCAGGGTCAGAAAGTCCCCTGTCGGGGTCGGGGTGCACCTCCATGAACAGCGCATCCACACCCACCGCCACTGCTGCGCGCACCAGGTGGGGAATACACTCGCGCCTTCCGCTGCTGCGTGAACCTGCTCCCCCTGGTAGCTGTACACTGTGCGTGGCGTCGAAGACTACGGGTACTCCCAGCGCTCGCATCTGCGGCAGCGAGGTGAAGTCTACCACCAGCGTATTGTAGCCGAAAGAGACGCCCCGTTCGGTCAGCATCACGCCTGCTGCGCCCGACTCGCGCAGCTTCTCCACCACATGGCGCATATCCCAAGGCGCCATAAACTGCCCCTTCTTCACGTTGACGGGCTTGCCCGTGCGAGCCGCAGCCACCAGCAGGTCGGTTTGCCGGCACAGGAAAGCGGGAATTTGCAGCAGGTCTACTACTTGGGCGGCACGCTCCGCCTGCCAGGGCTCGTGGATGTCGGTGGTGACGGGCACGCCGACTGCCTCCCTCACAGCGGCAAGGATGCGTAGACCCTCCTCGATGCCTGGACCGCGAAAGGAGTGCAACGAAGTGCGGTTCGCCTTGTCAAAGGAGGCTTTGAAGATGTATGGAATGCCCAGGCGTTCACAGAGGGCTTTCACTTCGCGAGCGACCTGCAGGCATAGCACCTCACTCTCAATCACACAAGGACCTGCGATGAGAGCCAGCCCTCCCGTGCCAATAGTGTGCCCCGCGACGGATACTGGAGTAACCGGTTGTGTCATGTATGCCCTCCGCTCCAGGTTGCGCGAATAGAATGTGTTGCTCCGCCAGAGACCTCACGAACGCATATGGAGGTAGGGGAGCGCTGGCGCATTTCACTTCCAGCGCCCCGTTTGGAGTGCGCGCCTTGGACGGCTCAAGGTTCTCCTCTCTGTCCCGTTTCTCCTGTTGCGTTTGGTCGCCACTGGCTCGTATCGCACACACAGCCACGCAACTGGTAGAAGGACATCCCAGCTCAGTGACACCGCTGAAAGCAGCATACCTAGAGAGGTGCCCCGACACGTGAAGCAGGTGCGACCAGCGGAAATCCGGGCGGGCACGGTTCACCTTGACACCCCTCTGAAGGTTTCGGTATACTATTGGGCGATTGAGAAAAGGTTCGCGAACTGGCACGATGAAGAAGAGCCGTCGCATGTATGAACATCTTCCGCAGCCGCGTGGCAGGCGGTTTTTTATTGAGCAAGAGCGGGGGGTCACCGACGTGCGTGTGGAGGTCGGGCTCGCTCATGTGCGCGTGCGTGCAGGTTCAGGGGAGAGGGGACTGCAGAACCACCTTCGCATTTTAGATGCCATCGCGGAACAGGGGATTAGCGTCTCTCTGGTCAAGCTGCACCACGACTGGATTACCTTCGCGGTCAATCAGGCGGATGTAGCTAAGGTAGCGCAGTGTTTGGAAGCGCTGGGCATCGAGTACAAGATTGCGTCAGACTTGGCTCTGGTCGTCACCGTTGCTGCCAACATGCGTGATTCGGCGGGCATCATGGCGCAGATCGCGGAGGCGCTCTGGGAAGCGGGCGCCCACATCATTGAGACAGGCGACTCGCATGACACGGTGCAATGCCTTGTGCCAGAGGAACGGGCTTTCGCTGCGGCGCAAGCATTGCGCCGACGGTTCTTTGCGGGGGGGGTGGCGTCGTGAAAATCCTCGTGATGAAGTTCGGCGGAACTTCCGTCGACACGCCGGAGCACCGCGAAATCGCCGCCCGCAAGGTCATCCGCGCCAAAGAGGACGGCTACGCGCCCGTCGTAGTAGTCTCCGCTATCGGCAGGCGCGGCGCCCCCTACGCTACGGATACGCTCATCGAGTTCTTGCGCAGCATCGACCCGTCGGTTCCTCCCAACCCGCGTGAGCTGGACCTGATGATGGCGTGCGGTGAGATTATCTCCACTGTGGTCATGGCGCACACGCTTAAGACGATGGGCTACGATGCGGTAGCGCTCACGGGAGGACAGGCGGGTATCATCACCGATAGCGAGTACGGCAACGCCCGCGTGCTACAGATACATCCACAAGCCATCCGCCACTATCTGGAGCAGGGTAAAATCGTGGTGGTGGCGGGTTTCCAGGGAGTTGCCGAGGACAAACTCGGTTTCCACCCCGACATCACCACGCTGGGACGGGGCGGCAGCGATACCACCGCCTCGGCGCTGGGCGCAGCGCTGAACGCGGTCGCGGTGGAAATCTACACTGACGTGAACGGCGTGAAAACCGCCGACCCCGATATCATCCCCGACGCGGCGACCCTGTCAGTCATTAGCTACGAAGAGGTCGCCGAGATCGCCCATCAGGGCGCGAAGGTGTTACACCCCCGTGCTGCCGAAATCGCCATGCTGCACAATATTCCGCTGTGGGTCAAGTGCACTTTTACCGACGAGACAGGGACGCTAGTGACATCTGCAGAAGGCGCAGAAGGGGTAGACCTGCCCGAGGTGACAGGCGTCACGCACATCACTGGCAAAATCGTGTACTTGATTTTCCATATCGGGGAGGTAGCCGAGAAACCCGAGATCGAACTGCAGCTGTACCGACTGATGGCGCAGGCGGACGTCAATCTCTACCTGAACAGTTACAGTCACGATACACTCAGCTTCGCGGTACCTCGCGACCGCTGGGGCTTGGTACAGAAGCTGCTGGACGGACTGGTGATGCCTGTTGGCTCTCCGGCGCATCGACTGGTCATCTTCCGCGTCGGCGAGAAGCCTAGTCGGGAGTACCAGCTGCAGAAACAGATGCTGGACGCTCTGGGCAACGCCCTTCCCGTGCAGGAAATCACCGTAGAGGTTTTGGAAAACTGTACGATGGTCTCGTTGATTGCTGCCAAGCTGAGCCGCCGTCCGGGCATCATGGCGCTGTTCCTGCGCACGCTATACGAAGCAGGCATTCAGGTGTTACAGACGGCGGATTCGGAGATGTCGCTGTCGTGTCTGGTAAACGAGAGCGACGTAGAGAAGGCGGTGCGTGTGCTGCATGAGCGGTTCGTCGTCCAGCGGGCATACGCCCGATAGCGCACGGGAGGAGCAGGAGCCTCGGCAACCCGAGATTCCCAAGGCGCCCGAGCTCCCGCCCCCGCCCGAGATACCCCAGCCCGAGTTACAACGGCCTGGTCAGCCAGCAAAGCCGCCCGCTCCTCTCCAGAAGGGCATGCGGGCGATGGCGCTAGCAAGCACTATCGGGCTGTCGCTGGTGATACCGCCTGTGCTAGGATATTTTGCAGGGCGCTGGCTGGACGGACGGTTTGGTACCGACCCTATCTTGTCTGTGGTGGGTTTGATGGTGGGCATCGTGCTGGGGTTTGTCGAGATGGTGCATGTGCTCCATCAGATCGAACGCGAGGAGCGTAAAGAGCGCTGAGATGGTGCAGGAACTGGGAGTTGCTTACAGAAGCATAGCATGGGCTGCGGCAATCGGCGGGTATCTGTGGTTGCGCTACGAACAGTGGCTTCCCGCAGCAGGCTATCTGGTCGGGGCAGGGGTTGCTGCTCTCGCGTTGTGGAGCCTGCAGCAGCTAGCGGGGGCTCTGGGCACAACCGCGAGGCAGCCATGGCGCTGGTGGTGGCGAGGGGCGTTATGGCGGTATCCGCTGCTGCTGTTGACGCTCTGGCTAGTCTCTCGGCAGCCTGCACCGTTTGTGATGGGGTTTACCGTAGGGGTAACGTTGCTGCCGTTGGGGGTCGCGATGTTGGCGCTGAGTAGACGGTGGCAGCGTCCCGCCTGGCTGACCATCCGTTACTGGTCGCCCAAAACGCCGCGCGAATTCACGACAGAAGTAGAAGGAGGCTACCAGCAAAGAGTTGGAAGAGCATCACGCTAGTCCCTGGCTGTTTGTCGCCAATGCGGGTTTTGTCGCGCTCCTACTGGTGCTAGCGTCGCTCGCGGGGACGCGACGCATGGAGCGAATCCCCCGCCGTTTCTGGCAGAACGTAGCGGAGCAGACGGTCGAGTCGTTCCGCTATTTTGCCGTCAACGTCATCGGTCCGGGCGGTGAAAAACATGCCCCCTTCCTGGGAACGCTGTTCCTGTTTATCCTAGCTTCCAATCTGATTGGGTTGGTGCCTATTTTCAGTAAGGCAGCACCGACCGCGAATCTCAATACGACCATTGCTCTCGCGTTGGTGACCTTTTTATATGTTCAGTGGCAGGGTATCCGCGCCAACGGTTTTCTCGGCTACCTGAAACACTTCACCATGGGCACACATCCCGCCCTGTGGGTGCTCATGGTGCCACTGGAGATTATCGGCGAGTTGGCAAAGCCCTTATCGCTGGCGGTGCGTTTGTACGGCAACATGTATGGTAAGGAACAGGTCATTATCGTGCTGGTGGGACTGGCAGCGTCGCTGTTGCCCATCTGGCTACCTATTCCCTTCCAGTTCCCGATACTGGTGTTCGGGGTGTTCGTGGGCTTCGTGCAGGCGCTGGTGTTTACCCTGCTCGCAGGGATTTATATCAACCTGATGACCCAACACGAACACGAGGAGGAACACGCACACTAAACGGCGTCTTGTGCCCGTCGTGTGGGCTAAGTACTGGAAAGAAGAGTGAGGTTCATCTGTCATTCTGAGCGGAGCGAAGAATCGGTGGGATGCTTCGCCTGAGGCTCAGCATGACAGAGAGGATGAAATGTCTCGCTCACGTTCAGCATGACAGAGAGGACGAGATGCTTCGCTGGCGCTCAGCATGACAAGCAGTGGAGGGTTGCGCTCTGTCGCGACCGTTGAAAAGCGACGGCTCGGCAGGAGCCTCGCCCTCCAACCCGTTTGTCTTTCTGAGCGAAGCGAGGAATCTCGGACAGGAAAGCGAAGCAGAGGCAGCGGTCGCGGCGTACTGTGCCGCTCCTTATAAAACTTGAGCATAAGGAGGAGAGACAGTGGGTCTGTATCTTTTCGGATTGGCACTGGCGGTCGGCTTCGGCTTGCCAGTGGCAGTGTTGTCAGCAGCAATCGCGCAGGGGCGTGCCGCGGCAGCGGCGCTAGAGGGGATGGCTCGCCAGCCTGAGGCAGCAGGTCCCATCCGCACCTCGATGATTATCGCTCTGGCGTTCATCGAGTCGCTGGTCATCTACGCCCTGCTGATGTTCTTCCTGCTGCAAGGCAGGCTGCCCGGCATCGACGCACTGGCGCAGCTGCCCAAGTAACGGAGTAGAGGGGTGCGGCAAGCACCCCCTTCTACTGCACATCTTAGCGAGGTAAAGGGGCGACAGATGGGTGAAGTCATGCATCAGCTGGGGATTGAACCCGCCGCCATCGTTGTAGAGATGGTCGGGTTCGTGCTGCTGTTGCTACTGCTGAAACGGTTTTTATGGGTGCCTGTGACCAAATATCTGGAAGGGCGACAGCAGGAAATCGCTCAAACTTATGACAAGGTCGAGCATACCCGCCAAGAGATGGAGCGCCTGCGTGATGAGTACGAGCAGCGCCTAGCGAATATCGAGGCGGAGGCACGCGCCCAAATCCAGCAGGCGGTGAAAGAGGCGCAGCAGGTGCGCGAGCAAATCTTGGCGGAGGCGCGCCAGCAGGCAGAAAAGATGATTCGCGACGCTGAAGAGACCATCCGCTACGAACGCGAGAAAGCGATGGAGGAGATGCGCTTGCGCTTGATAGACCTGACCCTCCTAGCGACCAGCCGTATCCTGCAAGAGAGTGTAGATGATGCACGCCATCGCAAGATGGTACAGGACTTCATTGACCAGGTAGCGACGCGGTCATGAGAGAAGAACGTGTGGCTCGAAGGTATGCTCGCGCCCTGTTCAACGCGGCGGTACAGCAGCAGATGGTGGAGGAGGTGGGCAACTCCTTCCGAGAGCTGCTACATACCCTGGAGGAGCAACCTGCCTTGCGGCAGCTTCTACTGAACCCGCTGATGGCGCGAGAGCGCAAGCAGCAACTGGTTCAGCAAGCACTGGCGGGGAAAGTGCATCCTCTGCTAGTGTCGCTGCTCAACGTGATGATACGGAAGCGGCGCGAGAACGTGCTGGAAGAGGTGTTTCACGAATACGGGAAGCTGTACGATGAACATCTGGGCATCCTGCGGGTACAGGCAATCAGTGCCCGCCCGATAGATGAGCTGCAAGAGCGGGCGCTGGTTCGCAGTCTGGAACAGCGCACGGGCAAAACCGTGGTGCTGGACAAACAGGTAGACCCTTCACTCATCGGAGGGATTGTGGTACGCATCGGCGATACGGTGATTGACGGTAGTGTGCATGGACAGTTGCAACGACTACGGCACTACTTATTGAACGCTTAGGGACAAGGAGGCAGGAGCCTTGGCAATACGACCAGAAGAGATTACGTCCATCCTGGAGCGCGAACTGGAGCAGTATCAGCGCGGCTATGAAGAAGTGGGCGTCGGTACCGTGCTGCAGGTGGGCGACGGCATTGCCCGCGTGTACGGCCTGCAGGACGTGATGGTGAGCGAGCTCGTCGAGTTCCCTGACGGCACGATGGGCATGGCGCTCAACCTAGAGGAGGATAACGTCGGTGTTATCATTCTCGGCAGCGACGAAAACATCAAGGAGGGCGACCTGGTTAAGCGTACAGGGCGCATCCTCTCGGTGCCCGTAGGTAAGGCGTTGCTGGGGCGCGTGGTAAACCCTCTGGGGCAGCCGCTGGACGAGAAAGGTCCAGTAATCACCGATGACTACCGGCTGCTGGAGATTAAGGCGCCTGGCGTCGTGCATCGCCAGCCCGTGAAGGAGCCGCTGCAAACGGGCATCAAGGCAATCGACAGCATGATTCCCATCGGACGGGGACAGCGCGAGCTCATCATCGGCGACCGCCAGACGGGCAAGACCGCCATCGCTATCGACACCATCATCAACCAGAGGTACACCCACCAGACCGACTCGCCCGTGTACTGCATCTACGTCGCCATCGGGCAGAAACTGAGCAACATTGCGCGTGTGGTGAAGACGCTGGAGGACTACGGCGCGATGGAGTACACTACCGTCGTTGTGGCAAGTGCGTCCGACCCTGCGCCGTTGCAATACATCGCCCCCTACGCTGGCTGCACGATGGGCGAATACTTCCGCGACAACGGCATGCACGCACTGGTAGTGTACGACGACCTATCCAAACACGCACAGGCATACCGTCAGGTCTCCCTGCTGCTGCGCCGACCGCCCGGGCGTGAGGCATACCCTGGCGACGTGTTCTACCTGCACTCGCGCCTGCTGGAGCGCGCAGCAAAGCTCTCCGATGAGAGGGGCGGCGGTTCGCTGACCGCGCTGCCTATCATCGAGACGCAGGCGGGCGACGTGTCGGCGTACATTCCCACCAACGTCATCTCCATCACCGACGGGCAAATCTACCTGGAGAGTGACCTGTTCTTCGCGGGCGT
>JANWXG010000011.1:0-20330 GCA_025057335.1 bacterium
GGACAGGTGAAACCATAGGGGAAACAAACCAGAACACGCGCGGCGGAATGATTGTGCGGGGCGGTCTGAAACTGGCGCCTCTCATCCGGGTCAAACCGGGTCACACCTTGCGGTGGATGCAGGTGTACAGGGAGACTGGAGGACAGGGCAATACGACCATTGACTCTTCTGGGAACCAGCCTCTCTACGCAAACCATACCCTCACTGGCTTCACTCCTCTGTTCTTTGACGCGCCCAGCGATGTCTTTGCCGCGCAGACGACGCCAGATAAGCTCGAGTTCCAGACCGCGCTGGTCTGCTTCAAGGACAATGACCCGAAAAAGCTGTTCGGGCTGGGAGCCTTCCAGTGGGAATACGACATCGACAAGGTCAACAAGACCATCAAGAACGAAAAGCTGACGCTAACGAACTTCCCCACAGGATTGCCCCTGCTGTTGAAGAACACCTTTGACGCGCAGTTCGGCGCCAACGGCACGCGGGACACGGGATGGACGCTGCAGGCAGGCGGATGCCCCGACTGCTTTGAGGTCATCCCCGAGCCAGCGACCCTGACGTTGTTCGGACTGGGCGCGTTGCCCGTGTGGCGCGCCCTGCGTCGGCAGCGTGCGGCGGCTTAGGGAAACCTATCCCCCCGTCCCCCTTCCCTGCAAAGGAAGGGGGAGCCATGCTCCCCTCTCCCTGTAGGAGGGGGGGAGAGGTTGAACCTATCCCCCCGTCCCCCTTCCCTGTAAAGGAAGGGGGAGAATTGCCCCCCTCTCCTCGTAGGAGAGGGGGTGGGGGAGAGGTTTGACAGGGAGAGGAGCGAGGTCAACCCGACCCCCCGTCCCCCTTCCCTGCAAAGGAAGGGGGAGCCATGCTCCCCACTCCTCGTAGGAGAGGGGACGGGGGTGAGGTTTGATACAAGGAGAGGGGCAGGGGGAGAAGTTAAAAAAGAGGAAAGGAGCTGAGAACCATGCTCACCTGCCTGTTCGTCCTGTTCTGCCTTTCGGGACTTCCACCAGCGGAAGGGCAACCGCCTGCTGCGCGCATCGAGGTGCATCATGGTGGCGGCTTGCAACTGCCTCCCCATCCCGTGATTATCACCATCCGCTCGGACGGGCTGGTGAAAACGGTGCGAGGAGAGTTTCGCGTGGAGCCAGCACGAGTGCAGAAGCTGGTAGACCAGCTGGAGCGTCTCGGCGCGTTTCGTTTGCCTTCGGGAGACCTCGAGCAGGAGGTTATCCGGGCGGGCGAACCTTCCGCGGCGGTTCGTGGCGGTAGTGGCGTGTATACCCTTCGCCTCACTCGCGGGGAAAAGACGATCACCGTGCATCTCAACCAGCCCGACAGATACCCCGATACGAAAGTGCGCTCGGTGCGGGTGTTCCAGAAGGCACTGAACACCATCCGCGAGTTTGTGAAGGAGGTGGAGCGGACGCACGCGCCGCAGTAGCCACCGCCTCTTGACCCATCGCACTTCCTGCTGTCGGAAGGGGAACTGCTGTGACCTCCTCCCCTGCGAAGGTATCTTGGCGAAACACTGTGATTTTGCAGTAACGATGCGTAGCATAGCGGGCGCAACGCGCTATACTTGCCGCGTTGAACATTGGGCAAAGCATCCTTGATGGAACACGCAGACGCTTGTTTCGGAGGGACGCGCTCCGTCGCTCCACAGGTTCACCGTTGGAGGGACGCGCTCCGTCGCGTCCACTCAGCCTGGCGATGAATATCACAACGGAGGGCCTCAAGAGATGCTTCGCTCACGCTCAGCACGACAGGGAGGACGGCTCGGCGGGAGCCTCACCTTCCATACAGCTGTAGGGCGAACCTCCTGGTGAGCCGAACGGAAAAACCGTGATGTTCACGACGGGGCGTGACCCTATAGAGCTTGTCCCCCACCGTTTGGAGGGACGCGCTCTGTCGCGTCCATCAGGGTCACGGCGGAGCGTGACCCTCCAGGGGAGCACAACAGGCAGCGCCCTGCTTTCTCCGCGCAGTCACGTTGCTTGGCGACTTTCCAAACACCCTCCCCCGTTGACTTTCCCTGCCCACTGCGATACAGTATGCATGGAGGCAACACGGAGGAAGCGAGGCGATGAACCTCTTCGACAACGAGGCTCCCGTTCTCTCCGCCGAGGAGATACTCTTCGGCTGGAAGGGGACGCCACGCATAGTAGCGGTAGAGCTGACCGAGACAGAAGCCATCCTGCACCAGCGCCATCCTGACGGCACGCGCACCACCTGGCGCGAGCCGTTCACCCCCTGGCTGCTCACTACCCAGCGTTATCCCGAAATCGACGCGCAGTGGACGCTGCTGAAAGGCGAGGGTTTCTGCTGGATGGCGCAGTTCCGCACGTGGAGTGAGTATCAGAGCGCTCGCCTGCGCCTGCGTGACATGCGAGTAGACGTGTTCACTGCTGGCAGCCCCGAACGGCAGTTCCTCACGCTGTCAGGCTACACGCTATTCCAGGGAATGAGCTTCGACGACGTGCGTCGCATGCAGGTGGACATCGAGACCGCTGGTTTGACCCCGCAGGATCCCTCTCACCGCGTACTGCTGATGGTGCTGCAGGACAACAGCGGCTGGAGCGAGGTGCTGGACGACCCAGACGAGGCTCGGATGCTACAGCGTTTTGTGCAGACCCTGCGCGAGCGCGACCCTGACGTGATTGAGGGGCACAACCTGTATGGCTTCGACCTGCCTTTCCTGATAGAGCGCGCTCGGCGGTACGGCATCACGCTCGCGGTTGGGCGCAGCGGGCAGGCGATGACGATAGGCAGCGAACGCAACCTGCCCATCGGCGCCATTAACCGCCCCTATCGTCCTGTATACATTCCCGGACGGCATGTGGTAGACACCTACTTCGCCGTGCAACGCTACGACTGGGCAAAGGGCGAGCTGCAAAGCTACGGTCTGAAAGAGGTCGCCCGCGCCTACGGTATCGCCGAGGATGAGCGGGTGCTCATAGACCGCGCCGACCTGAACGAGCAGTGGCGCTCTGACCCCGAGAAGGTGCGCCAGTATGCCTTGCAAGACGTGCAGGAAACCGCCCGACTGGCGGAGATTGTGCTGCCTACCGAGTTCTACCAGACGCAGATGGTGCCCGATACCTACCAGCACGTAGCGACGGCGGGCAGCGGCGAGAAGATTAACGCCATCTTCGTGCGCGCCTACCTGCACGCGGGCTACGCCATCCCCAAGCCACAGCCCGCGCGCGACTACCCGGGCGGTTACACGGAGGTGCGCCTCACGGGCGTCATCCCGCGCGTGGTGAAGGCGGACGTGGAGAGCCTGTACCCCAGCATCATGCTGGTACACCGCATCGCGCCCGCTTCCGACCAGCTAGGCGTGTTCTTGCCTGCGCTGGAGGAGCTCACCCGTCGTCGGCTGGAGGCGAAGGCGCAACTGCGCCGCGCGACCGACCCGCGCCAGCGCGCCTACTGGGATGGCATTCAGGGCTCCTTTAAGGTGCTGATTAACTCCTTCTACGGCTATCTGGGCGCAAATTTCCCCTTCAACGACTTCGACGCGGCGCAACGGGTGACCGAGGAGGGGCGCAAAATCGCCATCCGGCTGGTGGAGGAGCTGGAACGCACGGGCAGCAGGGTGATTGAGGTGGACACGGATGGCGTCTACTTCCAGCCGCCAGAAGGGGTAGAGGGGCAGGAAGCGGAGGAGGCGTATGTACAGCGCATCGCCGAGACGCTGCCGCCGGGAATTCGCCTGAGCTTCGATGGACGCTACCGTGCGATGATTTCGGTGAAGACCAAGAACTACGCCCTGCTGGATTACGAAGGCAACTGGACCTACAAGGGCGCCTCGCTGCGTTCCCGTGCCGACGAGCCGTATGGTCGCCAGTTCATCGCCGAGGTGTTGCAGAAGCTGGTAGAGGGCGACCGCGAGGGCATCGCCCGGCTATACCGTGAAACCATCCTGCGCATCCTGCGTGGCGAGGTGCCCATTCAGGAACTGGTGCGACGTGAGCGCGTCACGGAGAAGACCTTCACGAGCGAGAACAAGCGTCGTGCAGCAGAGGCGGTGCGCGGCGTCAGCGTCGGCGACTACGTGAACCTGTACCAGCGGGCGGACGGCTCGCTCGGCAAGATGGAGGAGTACGCAGGGGACGAGGACCGCGAGCACTACGCCAGCAAGCTCTACCGCTTCGCCCTGCGCCTGCGCGAGGCGGTTGGCGAGGATTTCGACCTGCTCTTCCCACGCCCTGAACAGGTCATCCGCGAACAGCAACAGCCGAGCCTGTTCTAATCGTCCGCGCCGACTTCTGTCCCTGTAGAGCTGACGCCAATCGCACCGAGGCCGTTCCCAAAATCCATAGGGCAGCATCACGGGGCGGAGGTCGATAATGGCTCTGCTGGCACCCCATCATGCACGCTGTAGCCCCCGATTTCCATCAGGGGGGTTATGATGTCGTGTTTCGCCCACCATGGAAACGGTGGGCTAGGGTGAGGGAGAAACCTGCCTGCGCAAGTTCTCGTAATCCGCGCAGGCGGATTTTCATCCCACCATAGCCCCCGATTTTAATCGGGGGCGAACCGTGCGATTGACCCCCATCATGCAAATGGTGGGCTAAGGGGTAGGGGAACCTGCTGGCGCAGGTTCCTATCCGCGTAGGCGGATTTGATTCTCTCCGTAGCCCCGATTTCCATCGGGGGGAGAGGTTACCTTGACAGAGAAGCCACAAAGGCGTTACGATGAGCGCGCATCGAAATCTCCGAGGGGGCAGTGACGATGTGGAAGGTGGTTCGTCTGCTGATTTTGCTTCCCTGCGTAATCGGTTACGCAAGCGCGGCGCAGATGCCCGTGCTGGAGCGACTGCTCAACGGCGCGAAGATGGGCGCACACACGACCCAGCGCGATGAGAACCGTTTCGCCACTGTCCAGCCTGGACAACCCGTAGGGCAAACCTTCGTGGTCAGCGAACGGTGCGTGGAGGTCTTCCGCATTGCCATCTGGCAGGCGTTCTGGCATGAGACGTGGCAGCCCGACGAGATGCTCGTGCTGACCCTCTGGGACAGCCCTCAGAAACGCTTCTCCTACGGCAGGTGCGCTATTCCCTACGCGCGGCGCATGTGGGAAGGCGCCGTGCCCATGTTCACGCTGGAGGCGAAGGTACAGCCCGGACGCAGCTACTACTTTGAACTGACTGTGGAGACGGAACCGCTGCGCCCCGCCGTGGTGCCCCGTGAGTGGACGCTGGGCGGAGAGCGTCCGGGCTTCGCGGGAGGCGACCGCGTGCTGGCGGGCATCGGCATCGCTTCCGACGACTACCCCGACGGCGCGGCATACGTGGGAGGCGCAGCGCAGGGCTACGACCTCTGGTTCGAGATACACGAAATCCATCAGGTGGAGCGAGACCAGCTGTATGCAGAGGCGTTCCGACCGTTCAACCTCGACTACCCTCCGCTTCAGCCTGTGCGGGAGGCGGTAGAACGCAAGGATTGGGAAGAGGCAGTGCGACGGCTAGTGGCGCATTTCGAGTCGCGAGAAGACCTCATTCCGCCTGAACTGCGGGAGCCACGCTACGACCCGGAATTTGACACGCGGGAGGCAGACCTCGCTGCCGAGGCAAAAGTGTTGCTACCCGACGGCACGACGGTAGACCTCGGACCGCACTGGAGCCACTACATCCTCTGGCCCGAGCGGGGCGGCGTAGGGCTGACAAGGGCGGGATTGCGCCGTCCGCTCGCGGCAGGCTACGCCCGAACAGGCAACGAGAAGTATGCCCGCGCCTTCAGCCAGATGCTGTACCACCTGTTCCAGCAGTGCCCCTCGCCGCTGAAGGCAGGCGTATGGAAGCCTGACCAGAAGATACCAGGCGCGCTCCCACCCGGACTGGCGGGCGGATCGATGTGGTCTGCCCTCTCCATCGGCGCGCGGCTGGGACACGGCTTGACCTACTACGGTCGCTTCGTGCGCTCGCCCCACTTCCCGCTGGAGATTCGCGCCGCCTTCCTCTTCAATCTCGCTGAGATGGCGGAGGTGCTGGAGCGGATGGAGGCGGGCGGCAACTGGGAAACGCAGATGGCGGATACTCTCGTGGAGCTGGGGCAAGTGTATCCTGAGTTTCGAGGCGCAAAACGCTGGCTGGAGCAGGGCGTGCAGCGGCTCATCGAGAACGCGCTTGCCACCGTGCATCCCGACGGCGTGCTGGGCGAGCCGACGATGGGGTACCACCTGCTGGTGATGGGCAGATACCGCAATCTGGTAGCGCAATCGCAGCAACTGAACATCCAGCTGCCGCCCGAAATGGTGTCCCTCACGGAGAAGATGCACGAGTACGTAATGTACTCCACCCTGCCCGACGGCACGCTGCCAGTGTGGGGTGATGGCAACCCTCCTATGCGCCCCGACATGCTCGCTCAAGCCGCCGACCTCTTCAGGCGCGAGGACTTCCGCTACGTGGGTACAGGAGGCAGACAGGGCACACCGCCCGCAAAGACCTCTGCGGGCTTCCCGCACGGCGGCTTCTTCTACCTGCGCAGCTTCTGGGGACCCGACGCGCACTACATGGGCATCCGCTGTGGACCGCACGGCAGCCACGGTCACTGGGACCAGCTGAGCCTTATCGTAGCGAGCTACGGCAACCTGTTGCTGATTGACCCCGGCGTGCACATCTACGGCACGCCCGAAGCGCAGGAGCTGATGCACACCCGCTCGCACAACACCGTGACCGTAGACGAACGGCGCACGCTATCGGGCGGGATTCTCCGAGCGTGGGCGACAGGTTCGCGCTTGGACTACTTCGCGGGACATACCGAAGGCTTTGAGGGGCTGACCCATGTGAAGCATCACCGGCGCGTCTGGCTCCTGAAGCCCGAGGGCGACTTCGGAGGCTTCTGGCTGGTTCGAGACGACGTAACGGGCACAGGCGAGCATGAGGCGCAGCTCTGGTTCCGCTTCGCGAAGGTGGAGGTGCAGGCGGACGAGGAGCGCAGGGCGGTGTGGACGAGAACCGAGGGCGGCAACCTGCTGGTTCTGCCTGTAGACCAGGGCGACCTGAATCTCGCCCTCACACGGGGCATCGCTGTTCCTCCGGGAGTTCATCGTCTTACAGAAGTGCCCGTTGCGCGCTTCTCGCGTCGGGGGAGCCTGCCCCTCGCCTTCACCAGCCTGCTGATACCCTATCGGGGGAGCGCGCCCCCCGCAGTGAAAGCTTTCTCGCTTCCGGTAACGCCTGCAGGTTCGGGCGCTGACGCCGTGTGGGTGGAGACAGGTTCCCGCGCCTTCCTGATATTTGGCGAGGCGGTCGCTCCTCCTTCGCCTCTCCCCCTGCGCAAAGTGACCTTGCCAGACCGCAGCGAGGCGCAGGTATGCGCGCAGAGCGTCGTGCTGGAGTTCCGCCGACAGGGGGGCAAATGGCAGGCAACCGCACTCCTAGGCGTGCAAGTGCAGCAGGTGAACCTTCAGGGGAGAAACCTCTGGCGCCGCAGCGAGCAAGCGGCAGATATGGTCGAGGTGGACCTCTCCTCTCGTCAATAGGGAGGTCTGTTTGCAGGTGGTCTGCCCAGAGGCACGCGCTCCGCCGCGTCCGCAAGCTCCGTTTGGAGGCACGCGCTCTGTCGCGTCCACACGGTCACGACAGTTGGAGGGACGCGCTCCGTCGCGTCCACAAGGTTACCGTCTGGAGGGAAGCGCTCTGTCGCGTCCGCCACGATGGTCACGACGGAGCGTGACCCTCCAGAAGCCCATTCCAGATTGGAGGGACGCGCTCTGTCACGTCCACACGGTCACGACGGAGCGTGACCCTCCAGAAGTATTCCGTTTGTAGTGCAGGCTTTAGCCTGCCCGCTCGAAACGGGAGACCAGCTTCCGCACTCTCCCTGGCGCTATGAGTTTCTCGCCCTCACAGAAGGTTTCCCCCGTTCTCTGAAGAAAATGCATACGAGATTACCTGCAGGAACACCAGTAGGGAGACCATATGATGATTCAGCGACAGAGACTGGTAGACGACTTTATCGCACTATGCCGTATCAATAGCCCGCCGAAGCAAGAAGCGGAGATTATCGAGGCAGTACTGCCCCGACTGCATCGGCTGGGGCTGCAAGTCTGGCGCGACGACGCAGGCAAGCAAATCGGCGGCAACGCCGACAACGTGATTGCCCTCCTGCCCGCGAACGTGCCCGACGCGCCCCCCATCTTCTTCAGCGCGCACTTCGACACGGTCGAGCCCAACCCCAACGTGCAGATTGTGGTAGAAGACGACCTGATTCGCACCGATGGCACCTCCATCTTGGGAGCGGACAACAAGGCGGGGCTGGCTCCGCTGCTGGAGGCGGTAGAGTGCATCGTGGAAAACGGGCTACCGCACGGCGACATCTGGCTGCTGCTCAGCGTTGCCGAAGAGATTGGTCTGCTTGGCGCGAAACACCTGCCGCTGGAGCGAGTGAACGCGGTCATGGGCTTCGTGCTGGACACGGGGCCGCCTGTAGGCAGGGTAGTGGTCGGTGCGCCCACACATGACCATCTGGGCGTGCGCGTCATCGGGCGCGCCGCACACGCGGGCGCTGCCCCGGAGCAGGGCATCAGCGCCATTGTCGTGGCAGCACGCGCCATCGCCCGCATGAGGCTGGGGCGCGTCGATGAGGAGACCACCGCCAACATCGGCGCGTTCCACGGGGGGCAGGCGACCAACGTGGTCTGCCCCGAGGTGGAAATCCGAGCGGAGGCGCGCAGCCACAACACCGAGAAGCTGGAAGCGCAGCTGGCGCACATGATAGCCTGCTTCCGCGAAGAGGCAGAGGCGATGGGCGCACAGGTGGAGATAGAGACCTCACGCCACTACGAGGCGTATCGCCTCGCGGAGGATGCGCCCGTCGTGCAGGTGGCTCGCGAGAGCGCGCTCGCGCTGGGTTTGCCCTACCAGGCGACGCTGGCGGGGGGCGGCAGCGACGCTAACGTCTACAATGCCAGAGGCATCCCAACCGTCGTGCTCAGCACGGGCATGGACATGGTGCACACGCACGACGAGCGCTGTCGCATCTCTGACCTGGAGAAGACCGCCCTCTGGGTGCTGGAGATTGTGCGCAGGGTAGCAGGGAGATAGCGGCATCCGCGCATACCAGCCTCACTCCCTGACCCAGCTCACCTCCCACACGATCGCCTGGCGAGGGGCGACCTCCAGCGTGCGCACGAAAGGCGCGGGGAGAGCCCGTCCCTCGCCCCCGTTGTCTCCGCCCCTCCTCTCCACCAGCCCGATGCGTCGGGCGCGGATGCCGTAGTCCGAAGGGTTGAATCGGAAAGTCGTCCGTACTGGCACGTCGCCCACATTCACGAAGAACAGCACCATCTGCCGCTCCGCAGGCAGCTGCCACGCGCCCGTGTAGAGGGCGGGGGCGCTCACCCACCACTCGCCAGCCCATTGCCAGTCGGCGCGCACTGTCGGGATGTTGCCCTCCAGCTGCGGCGGGCGCGCCATCTCGCCCTCCGTGAAGAAGCGCCGATACCGCCAGCGCAGCAGCACTATCTGCTTGAGGAATCGCGCGTTCTCCTCTTCGCGGACGACCCCTGGATCAATCCAGCCAATCTGCTCGCCGAACACCAGTTGCTGCGCCGCCTTCATGCGCAGAGCGAGGTCTTTCGTATCGCCCCCGCGATATGCCCGACCGAACATCAGCACTGCCTGCGAGTAGACGGCAGGAAAGACGGGAACCTGCCCCTCGTACTGCCAGTGCCACGTGAGGTAGCCATCGAACCACGCGAGGAACGGCTCGGCGTTGCACTCCGTGGTTAGAGCGCGGTCGGCGGGCATCCCCGCCCGAATGCCCTCCAGCATCCGCCAGTAGCCTTCGTTCCACCAGTGACCGCCGCCCAATGGATGTCCGTGCGAGGCGTCGAAACAGAGCACGGGCGCAGCCGCCGCCACCTGGTCGATGTACACGGCGTGCACCTTATACTCGCCGAACAGGCGACCGACAATCTCACGCACCTTGTCCTGCCAGAGCGACGTCGAGGGGCACATCACCGCCAGGCGCACGGGGCTACCGTCCTCCTCGCGGCTGCCGTAGGACTCCACATATGGTTCGCCCTTTTCGTCCTTGGTCGCGGCGGGCTTGGCGACCGCGCTGAACTGGAAGTCCTCTATGCCTCGGTCGCGCGTATCCCAGAGTCTGCCGTTGATGTAGGGCATCACGAACACACCAGCCTTGTGAAGCTGTTCCACCCCCTCCGCAAACCCCTCGCGCACAGGGAAATAGTGGGGATAGTCGTTGTCGAAGGGAATCTGATGCCAGTTATACCAGTGCACCGCTGTCGGCACGCCCAGGTAGCGTGCGAACTCCTGCACGGCTGGCACTACGTCGCGCGCCTCCCCTGAAGCGAGCGCCCACACGGGTAGCTCGCGCATCCACGTAGGCGTGCGCTTGCCTGAACGGGGATACCACCTCGCCTCTCGGAGCGCCCACTCCCGATAGATTCGCGCAGCGTCGTACCAGTCTCCACGCAGCAGCTGCCACACCGCCTGCCCAGAGGACGCGAACGAGTTGCCTGCTTTGCCCATATCGGGCAGAGGATGGTCGTAGAACAGGCGCACGCTGCGTGCGGCGGGGTTGCTCTGCACGCCGATATCCTTCTGGCTACCCAACGGGTCATGCACGGCAAAGTACAGCCCTGCGGGGCGGGCGTTGCACATACGCGGCGAGCAGCTGCAGGCTACACCAGCCGTTCGGGTATGTGCTCTGGTAGCTGAAGGGGCGTCGCCACGCGCCCCGCTGCACCTCGCCCGGACCGCGCGGGAACAGCACGGTCGCGTCCTCACCCAGCTCCGCGAGGGCAAGCTGCGGGAAGACCAGACGCCACAGACTCCATCGCCCGTTTCCATTGTGAACCTGCAGACTCCAGCGGAGGGCGTGCGCTTGGCTATCGGTTTGCACCTGTGCAGTGACACGAATGCCTGCCAGCGGCGCGTCTCGCGGCTGGCTCCACTCCAGCAAGAAGCCGCCGCGTCGCCGCTGCACCCGTACCTGCTCCCATCCGCTGGCAGCATGTAGCTCTCTCGAGGCGTGCGTCTCCACCTCGCGCAGGCGCAGCGAGAACAGGGGCGGATTGTCCACAGCGAGCAGCTCCACCTCCTGCCGCAGGTCGTACAGGCTGCGCAACAGGATGCCGTCCTCCCGTTGCTCGAGCAGTATGCCCAGGTCTCCCGCCGTGAACCGATGCCAGCTTAGGGGCAGCCCCTCTGTAAGCACTCGCTCTGCCCGATTCAGGTCGCCCGCCGCCTCTAGACGCTCCGCGATGGCGGCTGTCCAGAGCGCCATCTGCCTCTCGCGCCCGCGCAGGGCGGCTGCCCTCTGGCGCAGGGACTCTATCCGCTGTCGCAATGCGGGCGTGGTCAACACCGACAGGGCTGTAGTGCCACTTCGCACCACCTGTCCTATGGTCTGCACTGGATCGTCCGCCGCACCGACCCACAGCCACGTGGAGACGCGCAGGCGCGTGCTATCCCATGCTTGCCACGTGGAATGGAGATAGGTACCGTATGCTCCGCGTCCGTCATGTATCAGAAACGGCGACTGCCCCCACATGCCCAGCACGTTACGTCCCTCCACGAGCGCTGCCCACTCGCCGAGGGAGGTGGTGCTTCCGTCTGCGACCAGCTCCCCCCGACGCGCTGGCTCGCCGCCCACCCAGTGGGTGAAGCTGGCGTCGGGGAAGTGGAACTCCAGAAAGTGAAACTCGTCCCAGGCGAAGGGCTGCTCCTGCTGCACCTGCGCCGTGACGTACACCCAGGGCAAGCGCTTGAACAGAAACCAGCGGTACTCCGCCGACGGCGCTGAGGGAGGACGCTTGCCGTCAGGCTGGCAATACCGTGCTCGCACCCGTATGATCGTGCACACCTCGCCATCGGATACCACATCTACCTGCGCCTCAGGGTCATATCGGAGATGAAAGCTGCCCAGCTCCCGATGATGCACCCTGTCGTTCCAGACGAAGGTGTCCAGTCGCTTGCCCGTTTCGCGCAGGATGATGACAGAGGGGTAACCTGCGCGTCGGGAGTCGGTAAAGTGCACCTCGTAGTGGTTTGTCGTGACGGTGCGCGCAGGTTGGGGGCTATCTACGCCTGCTGGGCGGATGCGCAGCTGCACTCGCCACTCGCCCGCCCCGGGCAGCTGCGCCACCAGAGTCCCCTCGCCTCCCTCGCCGTCGGGAACGAACTGCAGGGGAACAGGTTTCCTCTCAGGAAGCAGCAATCCACTCAGCGACACCGCGCGCGATTCCCCCATAAACGGTTGCAAACTGACTCGGGCAAGCACCAGCCCATGCGCGGGAACGTCACGCACCACCCACAGCGCTTCCTCAGCAGATGCCCACGACATCGCTGTCACCATCCACAGCCACGACAGGGTAAACCTGATGAACCTGGCGGTCATCGCCTGTGCCTCCCCGAAAGAGGTCGCAAATTCCTTTGGCTGCAGGGAGGGAGATTCCTGCGGGAGAAAAGGGGGAAACACCGCTTCTGACACAGGTGGTCAGGACGGCGAGAGGCGACGTCGCCCATCATACTGGCGCGCCAGCAGCAGGAACACCACCAGCGCCGCCGCCTGCAGGCAGACCGAGAACACCACGAGCGCCAGCACCGAGCGGTCATACAGCCACCCCATGAGCGCGCTGCCAGCGAACCACGCTACCCCGTAACCCGTGTGGAACACGCCGAAGCCCGTGCCACGTCGCTCGATGGGAACCAGCTGAGCTACCGCCGCGCGCATCACCGACTCCTGTGCGCTCATGCCGATGCCCCACAGCGTCGCTCCTGCCACTGCTCCGGTGAAACCTCCCAAAAACGCCAGCGGCGCGAAACCAGCGGAAATCAGCGTTGCCAGCGCTAGCGTTGCGAAGCCGACCTTGTCAAACAGTCTCCCCAGCAGAAGCGCGCCCACCGCGTCCGCTCCCATCGCCAGCGCATACAGCAGGGCGATGTGGCTAGAAGCGACCACTCCTTGCTTCTCGTAGTGGTACGCCATCAGTGGGAAGTCGGCGTATCCTGCCGCCACTAGCCCCACCGCGCTCAGATACACCCAGTAGGTAGGACTAAACCCCCGCGTATGCAGAGTTACCGTCTTGGCTTCCAGCTCCTGCGGGCGTGGAAACTGCCATCGGGCGACGCTCAGCACCACTAACGCCAGCACAGCGGGCACCAGCAGCACTGCGAAACCCATCCGATAGTCGTGACGCCAGGAAAGGGTTGCAAACACGAGGAGAGGACCCAGCACCGCCCCCACCTGGTCCATCGCCTCGTGCAAGCCGAAGCCCCAGCCGTGTCCTAATGTGCGCGTGGCGTGTGAGAGCATGGCATCGCGGGCAGGAGTGCGTATCGCCTTGCCGCACCGCTCCAGTACGATTAGCAGGGAGGCTAGGAGCCAGTTCCCCGCTAGCGCCAGCAGGGGAACCGCAAGCAGATTCACCGTGTAACCGACAAAAGTGAGCAGCCAGTAGCGGCGCGTGCGGTCGGTGAGATAGCCAGAAGCCAGCCGTAGAGCGTAGCCGACCAGCTCGCCCAAGCCAGACACGAAGCCGACGACCAGCCCGGTCGCCCCCAGCGTGCCCAGGAAGGGACCTGTGATACTGCGTGCGCCCTCGTAGGTGGTGTCTGCCAACAGGCTGACCAGACCCAGCAGCACGACGAAAAGCAATGAACGTGAAAGACTCGCCACGCTCTCCCCCTGTGCCAGCGCTCTCTTGCCTTTTGTATCCTGTGCTGTAGAAATCCTGCATCCTGCCAGCATCAGGCAGGGCGGAGGTGAAACGAGGCGCCTGTGCGGCTGATGTCGCGTGTGGAGGTCGTTGGGGCGTTACAGGGGAGCAGGTGTGTTGCCTGCTCCCCGTTGTTACGGCTTACTCGTCGCCGACCGCACCGAAGCTGCGCACGAGGATGGCGAAGTCCAGTAGCGACACGTCACCATCGCCGTCTAGGTCGGCTTCGGGGTTCCAGTTGGCATCGCCAGGTGACGTGCCGTAGGCAGCGACCAGCGCGCCGAAGTCCAGCAAGGAGACCTCGTTATCGCCGTTGATGTCGCCATTCGTCAGGGAGACGTTGACTCCGGTGACGTCGGCGTTGCGCACCCTGACGCCTGTCACCACAGTGCGCAGCCAGTGGCTGGCTTTAAACGCGACATCGTAGGTGCCCGGTTCTACGTTGGAGAGCGCATAGTTTCCGTTCGCGTCTGTGTAGAGCACTTCGCTACGTACTGCTACGCCCTCCCGACGCAGCTCGACCGTGATAGGCACCTGCGTGACGTCTCCCCCGTAGTCACGCAGCTCGATGACGCCAGAGATGCGGTAGCGAACCACTTCAGGCTGCACAACGAAGTACTGATTGCCCGGAATGCTACCAAAGTTCACCTGCCGTGGCTCACCCAGATTGCCTCCTCCTCCAATGCCCGCCAGCACCTGGTTGGACAGGAAATCGTGGAACAAGCCGTTGATGAACACACAGACCTTGAATGGTCCGCTCGGGTTGCCGATAGCGCTGAGCGGGATTGCCAGCTCCACTCCTGTGAGCACTCCAGCACCGTTGCCCACGCCCGTGCCTCCCGTGACGCCCGCAACGTTGCTGTTGTTAATGGTCACGCGGATGCCGAAGGGGTTGTTGCCGTCTACGAGCACTCCGTCGCTTACCGCGCCCGTGTTGCCCAGGTACAAGCCGACGCCCGGGTTGCCCAGCTCGGCGTAGTTCGCGTAGAGGCGATAGGGCGCGCCCCCGCCCGTGACGCCAATCCAGAAGTCAGCGGCGAAGTCAGGGTCAAAGGTTAAGCCGTTGCCGCTGCCGTCGTCGCCCATGCGGTTGAGACCGCCGAAGTCCACATCGGGGTTGTCACCGCGCAGACGGTTTTGCCCGCCTGGTCGAGTGTCGAAGAAAATCTCCAGCTTGTTGAAGTTCGACTCGAGGTTGCCCGCCAGCAGCAGGTAGAGCACGCCGTCCTTGATGACGCCGTAGGCGACATCCAGTTCAGAACCGTTGGCGTAGTCCACCAGACCGAGGTTGCTGTCTCCGAAGCCGGTCTGAGTGTCCTGCACTGCGAGCACCTGATACACGGGGTCCCATGAACCATCGATGACTGGCTGCGCGAAGGTGTTTGTGGAGCACAACAGCACGGATACCAGCGCTAACACAGGGAGCGCGCGTATCATGGTGAAAACCCTCCTTTCGGGTGAAGTGTTGCCGAGCTCACCATGTGAGAATACGTATTCCCAACATCGGTATTATTGCTCGATAGCAAAAAAGAGTCAAGAGGGAAATAGGGGGGCGCAAAAAATTAGAGCAATGAAGAAGCTTCAGCCTGAGCACAGCTTTTCCCGCAGAAAAGGAGACTAACTTCTCATAGGGAACTCATTTACGCCGGGAAAGGCAGAGAAAGCATATCGCGCAGATCTGAGGAGCCTGACGATGTCTGAAAACCGGTGGAAACAACCTATGCCCTTCGGCTGGAGGGTACAGCCCGACGGCGTGGTGCATGCGGATATGCCGCAGGGGGCGCTGCTGATGGAGGATAGTTTCGCGCAAGCGGGCGAGCTGGTGGCAACCGTCACTGTGCATCGTGCTGCTACGAACCCCACCTTCTGGAGAACTGTCGGCATCGCCTTGTGGCAGGACGAGCGTTACCACTGGCGGCTGAACCTCGTGGAGGCGCCTGAAAACCTGCAGTATCGACACGCAGTGGAGCTGCACGAGATGTATGACGGTGTGTGGCTGGCAGGAGGGCAACCTGCAACCCGTCTCACCGTGAAGGAGGAGTACAGCCAGCCAGGGTGGACGTGGCAGTATGGCAAACCTTACCGCTTGCGCCTGGTGTGGAGCGCGCAGTCCATTCGGGGCGAGGTGTACGAGGGCGAGACCCTATGCTGGGCATACGAGTGGTTGCTGGACAACCCGAAGGCAGTGCGCGCAGGCTATCTCGGCTTGACCTGTAATTGGTTCGACGCCACCTTCTCGCAAGTGGAGACGCGCCATCTGGTCGCTGCGCAGCCTCCTCAGCCTGAACCGAAGCGCATCCCGCCCTATCGCGTGCAGCATGTGGGAAGAAAGGTAGCGGAGCCGTCTGGCTTCTTCCGCGTGCAGCAGGTAGACGGCGCGTGGTGGTTTGTAGACCCTGATGGCAGGCTCTTCTTCGCGCTGGGCACAGACCACACGAGCTACTTCGTCCACTGGTGCGAGAAGCTGGGCTACGCGCCCTACCACGAGAACATGAAGCGCAAGCACGGCTCCGAGGAGGCGTGGGCGGAGGAGACAGCAGAGCGCCTGAAAAGCTGGAATTTCAACATCCTTGCTGCCAATCACTCGCAGCACCTGCGCTATCGGGGGCTGGCGTACATCGAGAACATCCTGGGCATGGGACAGGGCTATGCCGCGATAGACCCCCTGGTGCAGCAGGTGCACTGGACGGGCTTCCCCAACGTCTTCTCGCCGCGCTGGAAGGAGTGGTGTGAGTGGACAGCCTACCAGCGGTGCGCTCCCCTGCACGATGACCCCTGGCTGATTGGCTACTTTCTGGACAACGAGCTAGAGTGGTTTGGCAAGGACTACAAGCCGTGGGGACTGGCGCTAGAGGCGTTGAAACGCCCGCCAGGGCACGACTCACGTATCGCTCTGGCGCAGCTACTGCGCGAGCGATACAGGGGCGACGTCGAGCGGTTCAACCGCGCGTGGGAGGCGAACATTCGCGACTTCGACGACATCGCGCAGAGCGAACAGCCTCCCGCCATCCGCACCAGAGCGGCGGAAGAGGACGGCATCGCCTTCACACGCCTCGCCGCTGAACGCTATTTTCGCACCTGCGCGGAAGCCATTCGCCGCCATGACCCAAACCATCTGATACTGGGCTGTCGCTTCGCGGGCGAGGCGCCGCCCATCTTGGACATCGCAGGTAGATACTGCGACGTGGTGAGTATCAATACCTACCCCCGCATCGACCTGCGCAGCGGGCGCGTGCTGGAATGGGAGGAGCGGCTGCGCCAGTATCATCAACAGTCACGTCGTCCGCTGATGATTACTGAGTGGAGCTTCCCAGCGATGGACAGCGGCTTGCCCAACCAACACGGCGCAGGCATGCGCGTGGATACGCAGGATCAGCGGGCAGAGTGCTTCCGCATCTTCCAAACGACGCTCTTCCGCTTGCCGTTTATGGTGGGCTCCAACTTCTTCATGTGGGTGGACGAGCCTGCGCTGGGCATCAGCAGTACCTTCCCCGAAGACAGCAATTACGGTCTGGTGAACGAGCGGGGGGAGCCGTATCGCCTGCTGGTGCAGACCGCGACCGCCCTGCAGGCAAGAGTATACGCCATCCATGCTGAGTCCGCCCGATACTGGGAGCGGAGCCCACAGCCGCCTCCTCTCTCCATGCCCCGGTTCGCTCGTAGGCGCTGGCGCGTGCCCGATAGTGCCGCGCTCGCCTGGCAGGTGGACCTGCTGAACACGGGCAAGCGACCTCTTAGCGGCTGGATTGGCGTAGACCTCCCTGAACATCCGATGGCGCGGGAGGTGTCGGGCGAGTGGCGGTGTCTCAGTGTGGACGGCAAGCCGATGCCATTCTACATCGAACCGCTGTTCCGCCAGAGAGTGTGGATACAGGTGAGGGCGCTTCCCCCAGGCAGGGGATGGAATGGGCTGGTCCTGTTCTCGCCCTCGCGGGAGCGACGGAAGGCGTCTGTGGACACTGTAGCGCCAAACTACTCGCACAGTGTCGGGCAGTTTCATCTGCAGTTCGGTAGCGAGCGCGCGCCGATACGCACTCTGCAGTGGCAGGGCAAGCGCATTGGCAGCTACACGATACTGGTGCAGCAAGCCTTGCCGCAAATGCAGTGGGTGCCGCCCAACCAGCACCAGTTACGGTTTGTGAGTGCGCCCTTCGGCTGGTATTTTCGCGGGCAGCTGGCGCATCGCGACGGTTCTGCCATCACAGAGGTGAACCAGCAAACGGGAGAGTATGCCGCCCAGCAGGCGCGCCCTCGCGACTACCGCGTGGAGTGGGAGCTGGAGGTGCGCGAAGACCTTCCACAACCGATGCTGCTGGCGCGGATGCGTCGCCTGCACAACCTGAGCAGTAGCCCCCTGCGGGTGGAGGCGGTGTATCACTATCCTCAGAGCCAGCTGGTGGGCGACGGCAGGGACGACCAGCCTGCAGGCGTGCCCAACTACTACCTGAACGCAGGCGTATGGAGCCATCCGCAGGCAGGACGGTTTTACGGCGCGATGCCACTGGAGACCGAAAAGTGGCGGTGCGTCTTCTGGAAAGACCCCTCTGGAGGGCAGCACGCCGACCTGTGGCAAGAGGTGAAGCGCGAGCTGAAGCCGAACGAGGCGATAGCGCTGGACGGCGGCTGGGTAGCACTGCTGGTCGGTGAGGGCGACTTCGGCAAGGGGGACTGGATTCCCCTCGTAGCGCAGGTGCGGTCGCTGGCGGAAGTGGTGACGAGAGCGCAATGGATACGCCGACGATAGGCATTCTGGGTGGATACGGCAATGTGGGCAGGCATGTAGTGCGCCTGCTGCTGCAACACACGGGGGCGCCCCTCGTGGTAGCGGGCAGACACATCCTGCGGGCGCGCGAGTTCGCGCGGGAGTGCAACAGGCAGGTGGGAGACGAGCGAGTCTGCGCCGCTTACGCGCACCCGGCGGAACCCGGGAGCCTGCGACACGCCTTTGAGGGGGCCCAGCTACTCCTCCTCGCCTCGCCGACAGGACGTTTCGCCGAGCAAACGGCGCGTGCGGCGTTGGATCTGAGTTGTGACTGGCTGGACGTACAGTTCTACACTCCGAAACTGGAGGCTTTGCATCGCCTGCGCGCGCGCATCGAGGGGGCAGGACGCTGTTTCGTCACGGACGCGGGGTTTGCGCCCGGCTTGCCCGCCCTGCTGGTGCGCTATGCGGCGACGCAACTGGAGGCAGTGGAGACCGCCAACGTGTTCGCCGTGCTTAGCCCACAGGGCGGCTTCCCCAAGACGCCTTCGCTCTACGAGTTCGCGCGCGAGCTGATGCGTTGTCGCTACGGGGCGTATCGGGATGGCGTGTGGCGTTTCTCGTCAGGGTTAGGTTTGGGCGAGGCGCGCCAGAGCGAGTTTGGTTTTGGGTTCGGCGCACGCACGTGCCTGCCCCTAATGCTCGAGGAGATGCGCGCCTTACCTCAGATGCTTCCCTCACTTCAGGAAACGGGTTTTTACATCGCGGGCTTCAACTGGTTCGTAGACTGGGTGGGCGCGCCGCTGCTGTACCTCGCGGGCAAGATGCTCCCAACCCTCTGGGTGCGCCCGATGGCGAACCTGCTGCACTGGACGACTCGCCTGCTTGCCACTCCGCCGTTCGGTGCTATCCTGCGGCTCGAATCACATGGCTGGAGAGAGGGACGACGCTACAATCTGGTCTTGCAGCTCTACCATCCCGACCCTTACCTCTTCACTGCGATTGCCGTCGTCGCGGGTGTGTTGCAGTATCTGCGCGGAGAGGGCAGGAAGACGGGGCTGTGGTTTGCGGGGCATCTATACGAGCCCGTGGGGATGCTGCACGCGATGCGGCAGATGGGCGTGCAGGTACAGGAGCAGCTCTCGCCCATTCAGGGCGCGTGCCCGTTTTGCGGGAGGTGAGCCGAGCTACTGTAGAAAACTGCTCCTGAGCTCATAGTGTTCTACACAGTGAAAGTAGAACCTCGTTACCGTATCGAACGACCGAAAGCGGAACTTGTTGCGTATGCTGGCAAACGGTTCTTGTGATAGGCGTTGGTCATAGAGAGGGTGTCTCTCTTCAGGAGCAACCAGTACCAGGCGTGCTTCGAAGTCTCTGAGTTCGTACATCTTGAGCATCGAGCTGAGGAAGTCTGTAGTGGATTCCACTTCGAAGACGTACTTCGGGAACGGATGGGAAGAACGCGAAAACCATATCACATCGCATCGTGCCACCCTCTTCTTCATGTCGGGGTAAGTGAACTCAGGCACCTGACGCAGGGTACACAAGTCGCCCAACCGCTTACCATCGAAGGTGCGACTGGGGTCTGCGGTATAGGTGTGGTACTCTAAAAAGTTGCCTATCTCCACGAGCATTCCCTGAATCGCGCTGTGAAGGTCGGTTTGCTTCCGCAAGTAACTCTCCACTGCTTCGCCTCGCTGCGCGTGCTGGTACGCCGAATCCTGTTGCACTTGCGCGGCTTCTGGCAGGGCATACACGCCGAGCCCTACCTTTACAAAACGTCCCTGCTTAGCGTCGCGGTACAAGACACCCCTCAAGGTCTTGCGCCAGTCGCCAGAGGGCAGTTGCCGATATTCTCCAGCCCGTTCATAGAGCAGATTGAGCGAGGCTGTGCCTCCGTTCGCCCGCATGATGCTCTCAATCAAGTCGCTCCACTTCATCCCG
>JANWXG010000011.1:20339-22884 GCA_025057335.1 bacterium
TCATAGAGCAGATTGAGCGAGGCTGTGCCTCCGTTCGCCCGCATGATGCTCTCAATCAAGTCGCTCCACTTCATCCCGCCACTCTCCAAAATGGCGCTACACTATCGGATTCAATCCTGTAACCTGTCTATACGAAGAAAAACCTCAGTGTGCCAGACGCCAAATCGGCGAAGGTAGATTTTTGCCCTCATGCTCCCCAGTATGAATCGGGGAAAAGGCATTACCCCACAGAACATAACTCGCCCTGCACCTGCTGCTACCAAACCAGCCTTGTGACGAACTGGACTATTCCATACTCCGATTTTGTGGACGCCTCCTGCCTCTTTGACAACTGTCCAAAGAGAAGATAGAATCAGCAGTGAACCCTTGTAGAGGAGGTTGGTGCCTTGGTAACGACGGAGGTTTCCTTGGAGCAGTTAGAAAGGATTGCCCGCAAGCTGCGCCGACACATCGTGAAGATGCTGGCGATCGCGGGCAGTGGACATCCGGGAGGTTCCCTATCGGCGATAGACATTCTGACTGCGCTCTTCTTTGGCAACGTGATGCGCTACGACCCCCGCAATCCCCGTTGGGAAGACCGCGACCGCTTCATCCTCAGCAAGGGACATGCTGTGCCCGCGCTCTACGCGGTACTGGCGGAAGCGGGATTCATTCCCGAAGAGTGGCTGTGGCAGCTGCGCAAGATCGATACCCCAATGCAGGGACATCCGTCCGTCAAAGACCTGCCTGCCGTAGAAGCCTCCACTGGTAGCCTGGGACAGGGGCTGAGCATCGGACTGGGAATGGCACTAGCTGCTAGGCTGGACGGTAAAGGCTACCGCGTGTATGTGATGATCGGTGACGGGGAGTCAGAAGAGGGTCAGATTTGGGAAGCAGCCATGGCAGCGTCGCACTTCCGCGTGGGCAACCTGACCGCCATTCTGGACTACAACCGCTACCAGCTGGACGGCGCCATCGGCGAGATTATGAGCATCGAGCCTGTGGTCGCCAAATGGCAAGCTTTCGGTTGGGCGGTGCGCGAAATCGACGGACACGACATGCGGCAGATTCTGGACGCTCTGCACTGGGCAAGAGAGCCACGAGAGCAACCCTCCATCATCGTGGCGCATACTGTTAAGGGTAAGGGCGTCTCGTTCATGGAGAACAATAACGAATTCCACGGCAAAGCGCCAAGCCAAGCGGAACTAGAGCGGGCGCTGGCGGAACTTGCGGATTGACCATAAGAAGGAGACAGGAGGAAGTGGCGATGGCAAGACCACTGGGTGAAGCCACCCGTGAGGCATACGGGAAGGCGCTGGCAGAGCTGGGACGCGAGAACCCGGATATCGTGGTGTTGGACGGCGACCTCTCCAAGTCCACCATGACTAAATACTTCGCACAGGAGTTTCCTGAGCGCTTCTTCAACGTGGGCATCGCTGAGGCGAACATGGTGGGCATCGCAGCAGGGCTGGCTGCGTCGGGCAAGATTGCCTTCGCGTCCAGCTTCGCCTGCTTTGTGATGTGTAAAGGCTTCGACCAGCTGCGTCTGGCGGTAGCCTACAGTGGCAACAATGTGAAGATTGTGGGGTCGCACGGCGGCATCTCCATCGGCGAAGACGGCGTGTCGCAGATGGGACACGAAGATATTGGGCTGGCGCTCTCATTGCCGGGGTTCGTGGTTATTGTTCCCGCCGACGGTGCGCAAACCCGTGCAGCGGTGCGTGCCGCAGCGGAGTACGTCGGACCCGTCTACATCCGAGTCGGGCGCCCTAAAGCGCCCATCGTCTACGAGAACGGCTGCCCCGATTTCCAGATTGGCAAAGCTATCACCTTGCGCGAGGGTAACGATATTACGCTCATCGCCAACGGGCTGATGGTCGCTGCTGCGCTGGACGCTGCTGAGCAGCTAGAGCAGCAAGGGGTCTCAGCGCGAGTACTGGATATGCACACTGTGCGTCCATTGGATGAGGAGGCGGTAGAGGCGGCAGCGCGTGAGACGGGAGCCATCGTCGTCGCGGAGGAGCACCTGCTGTACACCGGGTTGGGGACGCAAGTGGCAATGGCAGTAGCAAAGCGACATCCCGTCCCCATGCGCTTCATTGGGCTGACGGACTACGCCGAATCGGGCGCGCCCGAAGCGCTCATGCGCAAGTACGGATTGACTGCGGACCATATCGCTCGTCAAGCGCTGGACCTGCTGCAACAGCGGCAGGGAGCGCTAGTCTAACCATAGGCTACTAGGGATGTGCGAGGCAACCCTGGGTAGGTTGCCTCGTGCCCTTCCGCAGGCAAAACTGCGAACTTTGCGGGTGCTAGCCCCTTGCCAGAAACCGTGCAAACGTGAGAAAATAGACTACGCATAGCAAGCGAGAGAGGGAGAAGGATGTATCGTCATCTTCTTATCGTGTCAATAGGAGTATATCTGTTCACAGTGGGGGCGCTTGCTCAGACCTCGGGGAAAGCCCCTACACCTGTGCCGATATCCTATCAGACCGTTTGTGTGGTGCTGCGGGAGCAGCCGATGGCAGAGGCGGCGCAACGGTGGCAACCTGCGTTGCGCCAACGG
>JANWXG010000120.1 GCA_025057335.1 bacterium
GAGGCAGGCATCCCCGAAGACGACCCGCGTAACCCCGCGACCATCGCCGACAATGTGGGCGATAACGTCGGCGACTGCGCCGGCATGGCAGCCGACGTGTTTGAGTCCTACGAGGTCACGCTGGTGGCGGCGATTATTCTGGGCGCGGCGACCGCTAGCGTGCTGACCAGCGCGGCGGTGCTGAAGCTCATCGTCTACGCCCTACTGGTGCGTGCGGTCGGTGTTATTGCCTCCATCATCGGCGTGCTGGGCGTGCGCGGAGCCGACCGTGAAGACCTCGACCCGATGCGCCCCATCAACGTGGGCTTCAACATCTCGTGGTGGGTGGCGCTGGCGGGTTTCGCCGTCGTCAGCTACTTCCTGATGAACGACATCCGTCTCAAGCCCGAAATCGCAGGCGGACGGCAAGTGGAGTGGTGGCGCTTCTTCCTCGCCAACGCCGCAGGGCTGCTCATGGCGTTGCTGATTGAACGCCTCACCGAGTACTTCACCTCTACTCAGAAGAAGCCCGTGCAGGAGATTGCCGCCTCCGCCAAGACAGGTCCTGCGACGATGATTATCGAGGGCTTTGCGACGGGACTGGAGAGCAGCGTGTGGGCAGTGGGCGCGATTGTGGTGGCGCTGCTGATGCCGCTGTTCATCTTCCCGCCCGACCAGTTCGGCGGAGCCATCCTCTCCTTCTACGGCATCGCTCTCACAGGTTTGGGACTGCTGGCGACCACCGGTTTCATCCTCGCGATGGACACCTTTGGTCCCATCTCCGACAACGCCAACGGCATCTTCGAGATGTCGGGCGCGCTGAAGGAGCAGAAGGTAGAGCCAGGCAAGCTCAGCGGTGACCGCATTGTGCACCGCCTCGACTCGGTGGGCAACACCACCAAGGCGCTCACCAAGGGCTTCGCCATCGCGACGGCGGTGGTGGCAGCGGTCGCGCTGTTCCACTCCTTCGTGGAGGACGCGAAACTGTATGACGAGTCGCTGCTGGGACCCGGTATGCAGAAGGGGTTGCCGCTGGACGTACCCGAGATTTTCATCGGCTTGCTGATTGGCGGCGCGGCGCCCTTCCTGTTCTCGGCGTTCTCCATTAAGGCAGTGGGGCGTGCGGCGTTCCAGCTTATCGAGGAGGTACGCCGACAGTTCCGCGAGCGACCGGGCATCATGGCGGGCACCGAGAAGCCCGACTACGGACGCGCCGTCGCTATCGTGACCGCCGCCGCACAGAAGGAGCTGCTGGGACCTGGCGTGCTGGCGATTTTCCTGCCCGTGCTGGTCGGCTTCGGTATGGGCTTCAGTGACCCGATGAAGGGCGCCCAGGCGCTAGGTGGATACCTCGCAGGCGCTATCCTCACGGGGCAGCTGATGGCGGTGTTGCTGGCGAACTCTGGCGGCGCGTGGGACAACGCCAAGAAGAAGATCGAGGACGGCTACCTGGGCGGTAAGGGCACGGAATACCACAAGGCGGGCGTCATCTGCGACACAGTAGGCGACCCGTTCAAGGATACCGCCGGTCCCGCTTTGAACCCGCTCATCAAGGTGATGAACCTGGTGGGCATCCTGATTGCGCCAGTGGTGATACAGCCAATCGCGCCAGCAGCGCGCCTGGCGATTGTGCTCTTCTCGCTGGCAGCGCTGGCGTTCGCCGTATACTGGAGCAAGCGCGGCTCCATCGCTGAACAGGTGGAGCTGGCAACCACTACCGCCGAGCCAGTGCCCGCAGGCAAAGGCGACCGATAACCGCTGCACAAAATGAGGGGCGAGCGAGGTGCTCGCCCCTTTGACACGTAAACAGTGGGAACAGAGACCTGTTCCCGTCAACTATCTCGGGGCTGCAGGCGCGGCGGGTGGCGCTCCAGGAGCAGCGCCCTGAGCTCCAGCTCCGCCAGGAGCCATCCCCGAAGGGGGTACCCCCGGTCCACCAACAGGCATCTGCGACGGGTCAATCACTGGTGGCTCAGGTTCTGCAAAGAAGTACCGCCAGCCCACAAACACGATGACCGCCAGCACCACGATAATCACGATGGCAGCAGTGACTGGGCTGATCTCTTTCTTCATCATGGTCCGCCTCCCAAAAGTTGGAGTACTTTCCTGTTCGTGATGACGCAGGGCGATTCCTGCTGCAGGAAACCTCGCTGGCAGCTGAGACCGCCTCTGTACTCTGCCAATCGCGCATCTTCTGGAGGGTCACGCTCCGTCGTGACCGCATGGAGGCGACAGAGCGCCTCCCTCCAGGGCACGTGCCTCCTGTGACAAACAACATCGATCTCAGCACAACAAGAAGCGCTCAGAATGACCAGCGAGTTAGAGCGTGAGGCTCCCGCCGAGGCGTTTGCCACTCGCGAGAGGAGCGCAGGCACTGCTCAGCAGGGGACGGCGGGGAAAGGGGACGAACTGTAAAGGAACAACAGTGCACGACGACGGGAGGAACCATGCGATACGTCTTAGCCATTGGGGCACATCCAGACGATGTGGAATCCAGCGTCGGAGGCACCCTGGCGCTGATGCGGCAGCGAGGAGACAGGGTATGCTTTCTGAGCATCACCGACGGCGCCAAAGGACACTTTCGCGAGGAGTACGCCGAGAACCCTCGGCTGCTAGTGGAGCGGCGGATGGCAGAGTCGGAACGCGCCGCCGCGCTGATTGGCGCGGAGTTTCGCTGCCTCGGCGCGCCTGATGGGGGAGTCTACATCAGCCACGAGACTACCTCTGCGGTGATACGCGCGATTCGCTCCTTCGGCGAAAGGGGCAAGGGACCCGACATCATCTTCGTCAACCGTCCGTATGATTATCATCGTGACCACCGTGTGACAGCTCAGCTGGTGCTGGACGCAGCATATCTGCTCACCGTGCCGCTGGTGTGTGCAGATACGCCTCCCCTCGCGCGCATGCCAGTCATCCTCTACTGGTATGACGATTTCACTGAACCTGTCCCGTTTCGCGCCGACGTCGTAGTGGGAATCGACAGCGTGATAGAGACGAAGGTGGACATGGTGTGTCAGCATGAGTCGCAGTTCGCAGAGTGGATACCCTACACGATGGGCAGGTCGCCGCTACCGCTCACGCAGGCGCAAATGCGCGAATGGGTCACGGACTGGATTCTTGGGGACGCTCGTCGCGCCAAGGCGGCTGGGGAGGGGCGCACACCGCGCGTAACCCCTGCAGCCCCGTTCGAGTTTGCCGAGGCGTTTCAGATTAGCGAGTACGGCACACAGCCGACGACGGAGTGGCTACAGGAGGTGTTCCGCTTTCCATAAAGCCCTACGAACAAAACCGCACGTTCTGGTGTATAATAATAGTGGATACAGCCGTGGGGGCGATTGGTGTCGACAGGGTCGAGGCGCGCTCAGGCTGCGAGCCGAGGTGCCGTGGGCCTCGTAAAAAAACGGCAAAAAAATAGGAGCGACTCCTCAGTACGCTCTCGCTGCCTAATCGATAGGCAGCCGTCCTGCCGCCTCCTGCCGGCCGAGGCGGATGTGGGCGTGTGCTATGCCGGATAGCCTGAACGGAACCGTTCGCCGCCGTTCGGGCAAAAGCGCAGGGTGAACTGGCTTGGGAGCCAGCCAGCCATCGGGCGGGCTCCTGAGCGAGAAGCAAAACGATGGCTACGCTCGTAGACGCCTGGGGCAAATCACTCTGGACGAGGGTTCGAGTCCCTCCGCCTCCACCATTATTTTTCTTGGGGAACGTTCTTAACGCCCGTACACTTCTCCCGCTAGCCTGTCTGCGAGAAGCACCAGCTTCTTGGTCGGCTCCATCTCTACCCTGTACTCGCCGAAGCCTGTGACCCCGTAGAAGGCGACCCCTGGCATTTCGGGATAGTTTTCCCGCAAGCTGCGCACTTGCCGCTGCAGCTGCGCGGGGCTCATGCGGTTGCCGAACTTGTCGGGCGTCGGAGAGACCATGCCCACGCAGACGACCGTCTGGCGCAGGATTCCGTCTCGCTTCATGCGCTCTATGCGGTTGACGACCCCTTCCCAGGAAATCGCCCATTCGGGATGCTCGGGCACGAACGTGTAGCCCTGAATAATCGCGAGGTCAACCGCTCGCTCCTTCACCAGCTTGCGGAATAGCGGCGTCGGCTCGGTGACCCAGACCGCCACGAAGAAACGACGGTGTTTGCGTTTCAAGGTGCGAAGCGCCTCAGCAATCGGCAGTGCGTAGGGGTGGTCATCTCCCGTGTTCCACTCATCCATTGCGATGCCCGCGTAGCCCTTCTCTGCGTAGCTGGCGTAGTACTGCAGGAAGCGCTGCGCGTCCCAATCCTTTGCCTCCCCATACAGGTTGGGACCGTACACCCACATCAGAGAGGTGATGCCGCGCCGATGGTTCTCTACTGCCCACTGGTGGTTGCCCACGGAGGCGTCGATGTTACAGTGTCGCAGGTCATCCAGAAAGGGGCACTGATACCAGATGATGTAGGGAGGGGACGGCATGCGCCTGAGCTGGGCAGGCGAAATGTTCTCCTGTTCAACACTCTTCAGCATCAGTGGATACCTCCCTCTGTAGAGACTGCTATTGAAGACTGTTTTCTCCCACAGGAACCCCTTCTCCTCTCCACGAATACACGGTTGAGTCATGTGTGTAGCGAGGAGGTGTGCATGCTGTGAAACGTGTTCGCGTGGGGGCAATTGGCACGGGAGGCATCTTTCGTGGGGCGCACTTGCCTGCCTATCCCGACCTCCCATCCTGTCAGCTAGTGGCTCTGTGTGATGCTTCTGCTGAGGCGTTAGCAGCGGCGGAAGCACGCATGAAAGAGCTCTACAAGCAGAAGGCGAAGCAAGCAGAGGAGCGGGGCGACATGGCGACCGCCGAACGCCTCAAGCAGGACCTGAAAGAGGTGAAGCTCTATCAGGACGTGCAGATGATGCTGCAGAACGAGTCGCTAGACCTAGTGGACATCTGTACGCAGCCCCATCTACACGCTCCGATGGCGATAGCGGCGCTGGAGGCGGGCGTGCACGTGATGTGCGAGAAGCCGATGGCGCGTACCTGGCTGGAGTGTATGCGCGTCGTGGAAACCGTACAGCGCACGGGCAGGCTGTACCAGCACAACGAGAACTGGTTGTGGGACCCGGTTTACTATACCGCCAAAAAGATTATCGACGCGGGCTGGATTGGCGAGCCGGTGATGATGTTTCTGGCGACGGCGCACGGCGGACCGGAAGGCAATCCCAACTTCTGGAACGCGGAAGTGGGCGGAGGCGGTTCGCTGCTGGATAACGGCATCCATGCGGTAGGCGCCTCGTGGTATCTTTCGGGATTGGAAAAGCGTCCGACTGCCGTCAAAGCTGCTGAGCCGATAGGCATCACGATTCGCATGCCCCAGCGCATCCTGTCGGGAGCGTTTCAGCCCGTGCGCGTGGAGGACGACGGGCATATCCTTATCCGTTTCGAGCATCCGCAGACGGGAGCGTGGAGCACTGCGCATGTGGAAGGCTCCTGGAGCCATCGCGACTCTCCCGACACGCTCATCATCGGCACGATGGGCACTATCCGCTTCGAATACGAAGACGACAGGCGGCTTGTCGTCGTGGAGGACGCGCAAGGGGGCTGCCGGCGCGTGGAGGCGAGCGGGCCCACGTGGGAATACTGGCCCTCTTCCTTCTACGGAGAAATCCGCCACATGGTAGAGTGTGTGCAGCGCGGGATGCGCTCCGTAAGCGACGAGCACTTTGGGGCAGAATGCTCCGCGATTGTGGGAGCAGCTTACCTGTCGCAGAAGCGGGACAAGCGCGCAGTAAGCGTGGCGGAGTTCAAGCGCTTCGCGCTGAACCTCGCACGTCGCTATCCCGACTCGGCAGACGCGGAGCTCATCTCACGCCTGTTGCCTTAACGAAGGCTGACGCGGGGGCAGGCTGCCCCCGCTGCCCAGTCACTTCGGGAAGCGACTACCTCTTCGCCAGCACCTCGCGCTCGTAGCGACGCACTTCCTCCAGCCATGCCGTCCCTGCTGGCACTCCCCGCATCTCGCAGTAGTAGTCCCACACGGCGCTGTAGGGCAAGGTCTTGGTCTCCTCCATGAGCGCGAGGCGAGCGGTGCGGTCGCCAGCTGCTTCCAGCTCTTTCAGCAGATGCGACGGCTCCAGCAGCGCAACGAGCAGCGCCTTGAGCATCGCGCGCGTACCGATGACCCAGGCAGCAACGCGGTTGATGCTGGCATCGAAGTAGTCCAGCCCGATATGCACACGGTGCAACACATCGCCTCGCACCAGCTCCTCTGCAATGGAACGGGTCTCATCGTTGAGAATAACCACGTGGTCGCTGTCCCAGCGAATGCCCCGGCTCACGTGCAGCAGAATCTCTGGCAGGAACAGCAGCACTGCCGAGAGCTTGTCGGCGATTTGCTCGGTGGGGTGGAAGTGCCCCGTGTCGATGCAGATAAGCAAGCCCTTCTGCGCTGCATAGCACAGGTAGAACTCCCACGACCCCGCCACATACGACTCCGAGCCGATACCGAACAGCTTCGACTCTACCGAGTCTTTAACATACTGGCTGTCCAGCGGCTCACGGTAGATAGCGTCCAGCGACTCCTTTAACCGCTGGCGCGGCGCCCAGCGGTCAGCAGGCAAGTCCTTCTCGCCGTCGGGTATCCAGAGGTTGTGGATACAGGGGCTGCCTTGCGCCTTGCCCATCGCCTCGGCGATTTTGCGACAAGCGATAGCATGTTCTATCCAGAACTGACGGACGCCATTGTCGGCGCTTGCCAGCGTCCAGCCATCGCTTGCGAGGGGATGCGCGAAGAAGGTACTGTTGAAGTCCAGCGGGATGCCGTGTTCTCGCGACCAGTCTATCCAGCTCTGGAAGTGTTTGGGCTGGAGCTGATTGCGCTCTACCTTCTCCGGGTAGTCCACGTAGAAGGCGTGCAGGTTCAGGCGATGCTTGCCTGGGATAAGACTATACGCCTTCAACAGGTCGGCACGCAGCTCGTCTGGTGTGCGTGCCTTGCCAGGATAGTTGCCCGTGACCGCTAGCCCGCCGCCGAGCTCCCCCTCTGGGTTCTCGAACCCACCTACGTCATCGCCTTGCCAGCAGTGGAGAGAGATGGAGATTCGCTTCATCCGCTCCATTACCTGGTCGGTATCCACGCCGTAGGCAGCATACATCTCCTTCGCGTGCTGGTAGTTACGTTCGATGACCTTGCTGTCCAACTGCGCTATGGTCATGATGCGACGCCTCCCTTCCTGCGCTTACTTTTTGCAAGCTGAAGCCTGCCCTACGAACACACTGCGCGCTGTAGTGCTATTGCAGGTTAAACTACAAGCTCACTATTTGTAGTGCGCACTTCACTGCGCCTGTGTTGTTCTGAGCAGACGCGACGGAGCGCCTCCCCCCAATGAGGCGGATGGGTTTTGGAGGGTCACGCTCTGTCGTGACCGTATGCATGGAGGCGACGGAGCGCGCCCCTCTAGGAGGATGTGCCTCCTCATGGTTCACAAGCGAAACACCCGTGCTGTATCAGGGTGAGAATTCTCTGGGCACGAAGTAGTTCCTGCCGCTTCGCAGATGGCTTTGGCTAACGCTTGCTGAGTAGAGAGGTTGGCGCAGTGAACCTTAACGAAAACTTTACATTCGAGACGCTTGCTTTTTCTGGCAAAGGTGCTATAGTCGAGAAATGGTATGACATCCTGAAAGGAGGAGGGTTGCAACGATGCGACGGTATGCTT
>JANWXG010000121.1 GCA_025057335.1 bacterium
GGCGGCGTGCCAGGCTTAGCCCATCCATGTGTGGCATTCCGAGGTCCAGAATCACCAGGTCGTAACGTTCGCGCTGGAACTCGGTAAGCGCCATCTCCGCTGTGGGTGCCGCCTGCACGCGATGCCCATCCGCTTCCAGCAGGTGCTGAATGGCAACGCGCACTGCCTCATCGTCATCCACCATCAGGATGCGCAGGGCAGATTCGGGCAACAGTGGGGGAGTCTCTTGTCGCATCGTTTCGCTCTCTCTCGCTAGGGGGAGTATTACGCTGAATACGCTTCCTTTTCCTACCTCGCTCCAAACGCTAATCTGCCCAGAGTGTCGGGAGACAATCTGGTACGAGACGCTCAGTCCCAATCCGCTCCCCTCTTCGCCCTTAGTGGTGAAGAAAGCGTCGAAGCACCGCTCGCGCACTTCGGGAGGCATGCCGATGCCCGTGTCCGCGACTTGCACCACCGCATTGCCGTTCTCTTCGCGCAGACTGATGGTAATCGTACCACCCTGAGGCATGGCATCGCAGGCGTTGAGAATGAGATTGGTGAATACCTCCACCAGCTCACTGCGGTTGGCTTCCACCACCGGATCGGCTTCGAAGCGGAGGGACATCTGGATTTCGGCTCCATGCCGTTCTGGTCGGTCATACCAGATGGGGCGGGTAGACTCCACCACATCCTCCAACAGCGCCTGCAACCGTACCTTCTCGCGGCGGGGGGAAGGTTGCTGTTTGTAGAATCCCTGCATCCGCCGCAGGATGGCGGAGGCGTCCTGTGCCAGCTGGATAATCACCTCGGCACGACGCTGCAGTTCGGGGTCATGCTGCAACGCTGTTTGCAGCAGCTCAGCGTTACCCAAGATGCCCATCAGCAGGTTGTTAAAGTTATGCGCCACGCCGCTGGCGATCTCGCCCAACGAGCGCAGGCGCATCAGGTGCAACTGCTGCAGCTCTGCCTGCTTCTGCGGAGTGATGTCGGTCGTGACGCCACGCACGACGGGCGCGCGTCCCTTCTCCTGCACTAGCGCCCAGTGGATGCGACACCAGTGCCATTTGCCCTCCCTATCACGCAGGCGTATCTCGATGGGGCAAGGGGATGCTTCGCTGCTCGGGAAGATGACCCGATGGAACACCTCGATATCGTCCGGATGAACCACCGAGCGGTATAGCCCTGGGGTGCGCAACCACTCCTCTGGCGTGTATCCGAGCCACTGCTCTACGTAGCCGCTAACGAAATCTAGGCGTCGCTTTTCCAGATCGACCTCCCAGATGGCGACGGGCAGGCTCTGCACCAGATGGAGCAGCCGTTCCTCCGCCGCGCGCAACTCTTGCAGCAGATAGACGTTATCTAAAGCCAGACCAGCGTACCGTCCGATGGTAAGCAGCATGGAGATTTCGCTCTGCGTAATCGGCTCGCCCGTGTCACGACGGTCTACCGCAAGTACACCGAGCACCTGTGTGCGCCCTCGGATGGGCACTAGCGCGTTGCCAAAGGCGCGCCGCTCTCCCTCTGGCAACAGGCGCATCCACACCTGACGTTCTTCTTCGCTCACCTCTCGCAGAGTATCTTGCGACAGGAAGTAGGGCTTCTCCCCTTGTAACACCTCGTTCAGGCGGGTATGCCTCCCGTTCCGGGAGAAGTCGGTTTTCGTGTAGCGTAGCTGCCCCTCGTACACGAAGACTTCATCCATGCTGCCGTCCTGCCGACGCAGGAATACGGAGGCGTGTTGGAAATCCAACATGCTGTAGAGTAAGTCGAACAGCACAGCGAGCAGCTCTTCCTCCGAACGCACTTCCACAAAACGGCTACTGAAATCGACGAGTGCTTGCAAACGCTGAGTATGCCTCTTGTGTGGCATGGTCGCTCCTCCAGACTAATGCCCCAGTCGGCTTCAAACACACAGCCTTGCACTAGCCTCACGTTGCCCCAAGCCTCCCACCTTCCACGATGGTGGGATCCTCGTTGCGCTATGTCCGCTCTGCTTTTGGGCGAAATCAGCACACACCCGCGTGCATTATATCAGAAAGGACACTTTGGCTGAAGAGCTTTGCTGAAAAAGAGGGACAGGGTTTTTAGGAGGGAAACTGCGGGACGGAACCCGGAGTATCGTTAGCGTGTTCAGGGGGTGGAGAGTCTGATGGGTGAAAGACGTTCTGTTGCTTCCTCCTGCACACCATGTAGGCATGCTTGCCTCAGAACTAGCGTCATACGCCTCTCGCGCTCGCAGTGCCCCACTGCCAGAAGCCCTTCTCGCCGATAGGGCTTGGACACCCCGTTGTCTCCGCCCTACAAAAGCGGCTTCAGAAGACCGAAGATTTTAGCAGTAACTCATCCACGCATTGGAGGTTCAATGTCATGAGCACCGCGACCATGACATCCGCAGCGGAACGGCAGGTGGTAGCGTTTCGGCTGGCTAACGAAACCTATGCTATCGACATTTCGTATATCCACGAAATCATCCGCATGAAGGAGATTACTTTCGTCCCCCGCGCTCCCCACTACATGCGAGGGGTTATCAACCTGCGTGGGCGCATCGTGCCCGTCATGGACCTGAGCGCTCGTTTAGGGCTGCCCACCCATGAGGAGACTTCGCAATCGCGCATTATCGTGGTAGAAGTCGGGGGCGAGAGTATCGGTATGATTGTCGACGCGGTGTCGGAGGTGCTACGCCTACCCGAAGACCAAATCGAACCTCCCACCCAAATGGCAGGAACGGAGAGCGCCGACTACATCAGCGGGTTGGGCAAAGTCAACGACCAGCTGGTGTTGCTGCTAGACGTAGAGAAGGTCGTGGGCAACGTGTGAGCATGTTTCTCGTTGAGCACACATCCCTGCGAGGCGAGGTTGGGGGCATGATGGATACCAGCGAGTATGTGAGCCTGTTTCTAGAGGAGGCAGCGGAGCAGATTCACGTTTTGGAGCGAGACATCTTGCTACTGGAGCAGTCACCTTCTCCGGAGGTGTTAAACGAGATTTTCCGCGCGGCGCACACGCTCAAGGGGTCCTCGAGAGCGATGGGCTTCACGGCAATGGGCGAACTGACCCACGCAATGGAAGATGCGTTCGATGCGCTGCGTAAAGGCGAAATCCGCGTCTCCACAGAACTGGTCAACCGCCTCTTCGAGGCGCTGGACACCTTAAAGGCGATGCGTGACCAGATTGCGGAAGGAGGCAGCACCGACATCGCCTGCGACGAGCTGGTGCGCAACCTGCGCAACGCACTCAGCGAAGCGCCCACTGGCGAAGCAGCAGCCTCCCCTACAGCAGATTCGCAACCCGCTCCGAGTGCGCGCGACCTACAGGAGCACCAGCTTGAGGCAGCGTTAACCGCCATCGACAACGGGCTCCGTGTCTACTGGTTCACTGTGCGCCTAGCAGAGGAGACGCTGATGAAATCGGTGCGCGCCCTGATGGTACTGCAATCCCTCGATGCCAACGGGGGCGCGGTGCTCGCCGCGTTCCCCGACGAGGAAGCGCTGGATAACGAGCAGTTTGACCTCTCCTTCGACCTGCTAGTCGCCACCGACAAGCCAGAGGAGCAGCTGCGCCAGGCGTTGCTGCAGATTAGCGAGGTGCGCGAAGTACAGGTACAGCCATGGCAGCACTCTGCCGAGCAGAGGACGCCCTCCGTTGAGCCAGTCCCTGTCCACACGACGCCGCCGATCTTAGAGCAGGGGGAGGAGCGACCTACGCAAACCGCCGTGTCACCGATGGCAGAGACGAACAAAGCAGGCGTGCGCGCCTCCGCCTCGCCAACTGTGTCCCAAACGGTGCGCGTAGATGTGGCTCGCTTGGACACTCTGCTAAACCTAGTCGGAGAGCTGGTGATTGACCGCACGCGCGTGGCGCAGCTGGGGCGCGAGTTCGAGGCGCGCTTTCAGCGTGATGAGCTGGTAGACAGCCTGCAGGAGACCGCCGCGCACATCGGGCGCATCACTGACGAGCTGCAAGAACACATCATGAAGGCGCGGATGCTGCCCATTGAGCACGTGTTCAACCGCTTCCCACGCATGGTGCGCGACCTCGCCCAGAAGTTTGGCAAAGAGGTACGGCTGGTGATGGAGGGTCAGGAGACCGAGCTCGACCGCTCTGTCATTGAAATCATCAGCGACCCACTCATCCACATGCTGCGCAACAGCGTGGATCACGGCATCGAGACCCCGCAGGAGCGTGAGGCAGCGGGCAAACCGCGTCAGGGCACTATCCGCTTGAGCGCACGCCATGAGGAGAACTACATCTTGATTGAGATAGAGGACGACGGCAAGGGGATGGACCCCGCCCGCCTGCGTGAAGCAGCGGTACGTAAAGGGCTGCTTCCTCGTGACGCTGCGGAGCGACTGAGCGACCGCGAGGCACTGAACCTCATCTTCCTGCCCGGCTTCAGCACCGCTAAGGAGGTCACAGAGGTCTCGGGGCGAGGCGTCGGGATGGACATTGTGAGAAGCAATATTCAACGTGTGGGCGGCATTGTAGACGTGGACAGCACGCCAGGCAAAGGCACACGCTTTGCTATCCGCTTGCCACTTACTCTGGCGATTATCCGCGCCCTCTTGGTGCGAGTGGCAGGACAGGTGTATGCCATTCCGCTCAGCTCCGTGCTGGAGACGCTGAAGATACATCCCCAGACCCTGCAGTTCGTAGGCAAGCGCCCTGCCATCTTGCTGCGAGGACGGACGCTGCCCCTCGTGAGCCTGCAAGCCCATTTCTATGGCTCCGAAACGGGGCTGCTGACCACTGCGCAGGAAGAGCCGATGTTTGTTGTGGTCGTCGGGCTAGGAGAGAGGCAGGTAGGATTGGTGGTCAGCCACTTGATTGGCGAACAGGAGATTGTGATTAAGTCGCTCAGCCGGCATCTAGGAGAGATTAGCGGTGTTTCCGGAGCCACCATCCTTGGCGACGGACGGGTGGCTCTTATCTTGGAGGTGGCAGACCTCTTCCAGAACATCTCAGCCTGTGCCGCGTAGAGCGCATGGAGGAAAGAATGAATAGACCTTTGCAGGTTTCATCGTATCGAGCTGCTGTCGGTAGGCACCGTCTCGAGGAGGCGATTCAGGAGAGTATAGACCGTTTGCCACCGCTGCCCGCAGTGGTCAGCCGAGTGATGGAATTGACCAACGACCCCAACTGCACGGCGCAGGACCTGCAAAAAGTCATCGGGATGGACGAGGTGCTCTCCTCGAAGGTGCTGCGTTTGGTCAACTCGGCGCGCTATGGCTTCCCGAAGCGCATCTCCACTCTCTCACACGCGGTGATCCTGCTGGGCTTCGAGACCATCCGCAACTTGGCGATAGGGGCGGCAACGGTGCGACTGCTTCTGCGCGACGGTGCTGCCTCACCGGTCAACCGCCAGCAGTTCTGGGAACACTCGTTAGAGACTGGGCTCGCGGCGTCGGTGCTGGCGAAACACCTGCGCAAAGACCTTATCCTTCGCGAAGAGATGTTCTTAGCTGGTCTGCTGCACGACCTTGGTGTGCTCTTTCTCAGCCAGACCTTTCCGGAAGCATATCGGGAGGTACTGCAACAGTGTTCCTCTCTGGAGGAGGCGCAGGCAGCAGAGAGCCAAGTGTTCGGCATGACACATGGTGAGGTAGGAGCGCGGATGGCAGAGAGGTGGAACCTGCCTCCCGTCTTCGCTGAGGTAATGCTCCACCACCATGCGCCGCGCGCTGAGTCCCCCTTCTTCCTACAAACCGCCGCGGTGTATCTCGGAGACAGGCTCTCCTACAGCCTTGGTAATCAGGCAGAGGACGCCTCTCTGCCCTCACTACAGGCTGACCTCCAGCAAACCTTCCTGCTGGACGAGAACACCTGGCAATGGTGCCGGCGTGAGGTCGAGATGCAGATGGACGCCGCCCGTGACTTTTTGCACATCCTGCAGTCTCCCTAGCGGCGAAAGTCGTGCCCTGTGGGCCGGGGAACTATTCTGGAGAAGAGACCGCCTAACGAATCGGGAGAAGTTCCCCGTTGCCCGCGAGGGTGCTCCCTCTAGTACTTGAGCGGGTTGCAGTCTCGCAGGCGCTAATGCTATAATCCTTAGTCGGTATTCCGAAGCTACCAGCACAAGAGCAGGAGAGGTAGGGTCACAGATGGACACCGTGTTTCAGCTGCGTTCGCAGATCGAGGCGCTCCAGAAAAGCCTCGAGGAGAAAGACCGCTACATCGCCAAACTGGAGCGCGACTTCCAGGAGCTGCAGCGCAACTATCGCGAACTGGAGCAGAAGTATCGCAGTGCCGCCGAGACGGTAGAAGCTCCCGCGGCTATCACTGAGTTCGAGGAGACCCTCAAGCGTCTAGTGCACCGCGTTGCGATGATTGTGCAAGCGGAGAAGTGTGTCTTCATGCTGTTTGATCGAGAGACGGGTGAGCTCTACGCGGTGCGTCCCGCCTTCGGGTTGACAGACGAGGAAATCAAAAGCTTTCGTGTGCGCGCTACGCAGGGTATCAGCGGCGAAGTGTTCCGCACCTCGCAGCCGATTATCTTCCATGATGCGGTAAACGACCCACGCACGGTTCAGGAGCACGTGGCTCTCCTGCACATTCGCAACGGCGTAAGCGCACCCCTGATTGTGGAGAAGCGCGACGAAGAGAACCGCGTCATCGACCGTGTGACCATCGGCGTGGTGCATGCCTTCAACAAGCGCTACGGCGGCAACTTTAACGAGGAAGACGTGCGTCTGCTAGAGAGACTTGCTCGAAACGCCGCGGCAGTCATCGTCAGCGCCCAGATGTATCGCGAAGTCGTCGAAGAGAAAGAGGAGCTGCAGCATACCATCGAGAGCCTGTACGCCGGGCTGGTGATGGTGAACAAGCATGAGCGCATCACGCAGATGAACGCTTCTGCCCGACGTATCTTCGGCATCAAGAACGGGGACAGCGTCATCGGTAGACCCTATAAGGAGGTCATCACTATCGACAAGGTGTGCGAGCTGTTTGACAACGCCCTACACAACAGGGACGAACAAGCTGCGGAGATTTCCGTTCGAGACCATGAGAGCGAGGCAGAGCGAATCTTTCAGGTGCAGGCGGCGATCGTGCGCGGCGACGACGACAACGACCTTATCGGTGCCGTCGCTATCTTCAACGACATCACCGAAATCCGCAATGTGGAGCGGATGAAGACCGCCTTCGTCTCCACGGTGTCGCATGAACTGCGCACGCCATTGACCTCTATTAAGGGGTTCGTCTCCACCCTGCTGCAGGATACCGAGGGCTACTACGACCGGGAAACCCAGCGCGAATTCCTGCAGATTATCGACACCGAAACCGACCGCCTCAAGCGGCTCATCGACGACCTGCTCAACGTCTCGCGCATCGAGTCGGGGCGGGCGTTGCAGCTGAACCCGAAGCCCGTCGACCTGCCATCGCTAGCAGACCGCGTCGCGACCATCCAGAAGTCCTATACGAACAAGCATCAGATTATTCTGGACTTCCCCGAGGACTTCCCCACCATCATCGCCGACGAGGACAAGATTGACCAGATACTCACGAACCTCATCAACAATGCCATCAAGTACTCCCCGCGCGGCGGTGAGGTACGGGTGAAGGGCGTGTTCGAGGGGGAGACGGTGCTCATCAGCGTCAGCGACCAAGGCATCGGCATCCCTAAGGAACATCTACACAAGATTTTCGAGCGGTTCCATCGCGTGGAC
>JANWXG010000122.1 GCA_025057335.1 bacterium
GTGAACAGCCATCCCGCGATACCCTGGATCGAAGGCGACCGTGTGGCGATATTGGGCACGCTGACGACGCAAGGAGGAGAACGGGTGATTGTGCCCTCGGCGATGCGACTGGTGGGGGTGGAGCTGCCCGCACAGCGGTCGCTCCAGCTGCGCGTGGCGTGGCAGGCGTGGCTGGGCGGCAGTGTGCCCGTGCGGGTAGAGGTGCTGCGCCCCGACGGCACGCTGGTCAGGCAGTATACCTTTACCCCCGATTCAGCAGGCATGCTTACCCTGCCGCGAGACGATGCCCTGACGGCAGGTTGGTACGACCTGCGGGTGAAGAGCTCGCACTGGCTGTCGCGTCGGGTGCGGAATGTGTTCCTGCCCTCTACGGGGAGCGCGGAGGTCTCCCTCGTAAACGGCGACGTAGACGAGGACAACGAGGTGACCCTAGCGGACTTCGGGACGCTGGTTCGGGCGTTCGGCAGCACTCCTCTGGACGTCCGTTGGAATCCCAACGCTGACCTGGATGGCGACGGTGAGGTAAGCCTGAGCGATTTCGGTGTGCTACTTAGCAGTTTCGGCATGAGCGGGGAGTAGCGATGTTACACAGCGTGCGAGTGTGGTGGCGTAAGGCGCGAGCGGTGTTCAGCATCTACTTTCAGGACTCCCTCGCGTACCGCGCCCAGGCGGTCATCTGGATACTCACCGATGTGGTGCCTGCGCTGGTGATGCCGCTGGTGTGGCTCTCCGCCTACGGTGGGAAGACGGCAATCGGTGGCTATACGCCCAGCGAAATGGTGCTGTATTACCTGTGCATGGTCACGCTGACCAACTTCATCGTGGCGCATCTGATGTGGGAAGTGGCGATGGAGATTAAAGAGGGGCAGTTCTCCGTGTTCCTCGTGCGCCCGTTCAGCTACTTCCAGACCACGCTGATTCGCAACTTGGCGTGGCGCGTGTTCCGCCTCGCGGTCTTCGTGCCGATGTTGGTGGTCGGCGTGTGGATGTACGCGCCGCATCTAACGCAGGTGCGCTTCGAGTGGGGAGTCACTTTCTGGCTGTCCCTGCTGATGGGACATCTGCTGTCGTTCATGCTGGCGTATGCGCTAGGGTTACTCGCGCTGTTCTTTCAGGAGGTATATAGCGTATACAACATCTACTACATCCCGATGCTGTTCCTGTCGGGGCAGCTGGTGCCTATCAGCGTGTTTCCTGAGTGGTTGCAGGCAGCGAGCCGATACCTGCCCTTCCAGTACACGGTTGCTCTGCCGACGGAGGTGTTGATGGGGCGCGTGCCCGAGTCGGTTGCCTGGCAGGGCATCGGGATGCAGGTGATATGGACGGCTTCCCTGTACCTGCTGTCCAAGGTGCTCTGGCGGAGGGGGCTGCTGTATTACACGGGGGTTGGGATGTAAGCCGCAGTGTTACTCTACCGTCATGCTGTGGAACAGTGCGAAGCGCAACCCTTTCCTTTGTCATGCTGAGCCGCAGGTGAAGCATCTCGTCGTGGTGAGGGTGAAAGAGATTCTTCGCTTCGCTCAGAATGATGAGAGGCACACTGACGTGCGCCACTACCAGCACGAAAGTGCACCCGACGCACTCTTCAGCTTGTAGTGAAGCACATGAGTGCTTCCCCTGGACAAACCACATAGGCTTCAGAATGACAGGGGCGCACTGAAGTGCGCACTACAAACGGGAGTGTTCGTAGTGCAGGCTTCAGCCTGCAGGGCCGCACGAAGGGGAGAGGATGAGACTCTTCGCTCCGCTCAGAATGACACAGGGGCTGGAGGGCGGGGCTCTTGCTGAGCCATCTCCCTGTCATGCTGAGCGTGAGCGAAGCATCTCCCTTCTTGTCATGCTGAACAGGGTGAAGCATCTCTTGAGACCCTTCGCTCCGCTCAGGGTGACAAGAAAGCATAGATAGCGAGGCTCCCGCCGAGCCGTCGCCCTGTCATGCTGAGCGGAGCGAAGCATCTGCTAGTTAGAGCGAGATTCTTCGCTGCGCTCAGAATGACAGGATGCGCACTGACGTGCGCGACTACTAACACGGACGAACTCTTCAGCTAGTAGTGAAGCACGTGAGTGCTTCCCGTTGACAGACAACAGGGACTTCAGGATGACAAAGGAGTTGGAGGGCGAGGCTTCTGCCGAGCCGTCGTCCTGTCATGCTAAGCGAAGCGTCTCACTCGTCGTGTCATGCTGAGCCGAAGGCGAAGCATCTCGGATTCTTCGCTTCGCTCAGAATGACAAAGGGGTGAGGGCGGAGGGACAGAAGGGCGGAATGACGAAAGCTGGAGGCGAGGCTCCTGCCGAGCTGTCGCCCTGTGTGTCGGCGAGCAGAGGCTCTCGCCTCTCTGGAAACAACAAACTGACTGCCAGATTGGTAAAACAGGTGATACCAATGCGTCGCTACTGGCGATTGTACAAGGTGTTCTGGCGCAACGGCTTTCGGCGGGAGATAGAGTTCCGCGCCAACTTCTGGGCGAAGGTGATAACCAACTTCGCGTGGCTGTTCTTCTTCATCGCGCTAGTGGAGGTCATCTACGCGCGCACAGACGCCATCGCGGGCTGGAGCCGCAACGACGCCTTTCTGCTGGTGGCTACTTGTTACTGGATGAGCTCGGTTGCCAGCATTACCTTCTTCCGCAACCTGGGGATGCTGCCGAGCCTGGTGCGATTGGGCACGTTCGATTTCGTGCTAGTCAAGCCCGTGTCGAGCCTGTTCTGGGTCTCCTTCCGATTTGTGAACCTGGATGAGATTGGTACGCTCATCGGCTCCTTTGCGATGCTGGGATATGCGGTGTCACGGATGCGCCCGCAGCCTGACCTGACGCAGGTCGTGGAGTACTTTATCCTCTGTTTCAGCGGGCTGACGATGTACTACTCGCTCTACCTGCTGACAATGACCTTTTCCTTCTGGCTGGTGCGCGTGGACAACCTGTCTGCGCTGATAGACACTATCCTGTACATGGCGCGCTTCCCGACGGACATCTTTCGCGGCGTGTTGCAGCGCATCCTGACCTTCGTCATTCCGCTGGCGTTTATCGCCACTATCCCCTCCAAGGCGATGCTGGGCAGGATGGAGTGGTGGTTGCTGCCAGTGGGGGTAGGGCTGGCAACGTTTCTGCTGGTGGCGGCAGTCGCGTTCTGGCGCTTCGCCACGCGCCATTACACCAGCGCGAGCAGCTGATGTCCTGTGCGCCCGTTGCGCTGGTTACTCCTGCTCCTCTTCATCCTCTACCAGCACCAACCCGCGCGCGGCGAGCCCCTTGCCGTGTGCGCCCGCGAACTCGGCGGGGTAAGGAGCATCCACGCCCCTCACGGCGTGCCACAGGATGCGGTTGAGCAGGTCTTCGTCTGCGCGGTCGGGTCTCTCTAGCGGAAGGCGCAGACTGGCTTCCGCCCAGTGACGCTGCTGTGGAGTTAATGCGCTTAAGGGCGGGTTCAGCTCGTCCAGCGGTACCCGGTTGGGCAGGGCAGTGTAGGGGGTAAAGTCGGGCGTATCGGTGAAGCAGGCAGTCATCACGGGCGCCATCGCCACCATCTGGTTCATCGGAGGCACGCCCAGAATGCGGCAAATGGTGTGCAGCACGGAGCTCTGGTTGTAAAACTCGCTGACCACTGCGCCGCGCTTCGTGTAGGGGCTGATGACCAGGCACACGGAGCGATGTCCGTCCACGTGGTCAAAGCCGTCCTGCGGGTCGTCCTCGATGACGAAGATGCAGGTCTTCTGCCAGAAGCGGCTCTTGCTGATGCCCTCCACAATACGTCCTAGCGCAAGGTCGTTGTCTGCCACGTGTGCACGAGGCGTGGGCATTCCCGGCTGCGTGCCCGAAGTGTGGTCCTGGGGCAGGTAGATGATGACCAGGTTGGGGAAGAAGCCCTGGCGCTCGAACTCCCGCAGCTCCTTCAGGAAGACCTCTGCGCGCAGCACGTCGGGAATGCGCATGTTCCAGCCGGGGTAGTCGAGACAGCTATAGCGACGCAGGTTCTCGATACCGATGTTGTGCGTGAAGCGGATACCGCGCCTGCCGCTCACGAAATCCTGGTAAATCTGGGTGAAGGTCGCCTCGGCGGGCACTGGCTCCGCGTAGTTGAACTCGCCGTAGTTGCGGAACGACAGCCCCGCCGCCAGCACATAGTCCCAGAGGAATCCCGTCGAGGAGTACGACAGCGGGTCGTCGCCCCAGGGGTAGCTGCGCGTCCAGCCGCCGAACGAGCGTTCCAGATAGGCAGTGGCGTTGCCTTCCGTAGACCACGCATGTCCGTCCGCCGAGTTGACGCCGTTGCAGTAGTAGTTGTCCAGCAGTACAAACTGCTCGGCGAGCGCATGGTGGTTGGGCGTCACGTCTCTGCCGAAGAGGCACAGGGAAGGCTCGCTATCCCCCTTGCCAATCGCCCCGAACACCTGGTCGTAGGTGCGGTTCTCCTTAATGATGTACACTACATGCTCGAAGACCGATGGCTCGCCCACCCGCTCTGGCACAGGCACAGGCTTCTTGCCCGTCGCGGTGCGCTCCCAGGAGCGCAGTATCTGGGGCACACGCGCGTCGCGCTTCACCTGCGCCGTGTAGCGAGCGAGCTGCTGGCGACTGGGAAGCGCCACCCGTTGCACTGTGCCCAAGAAGCCGTACACGTTCCAGCCTTTCTTGTCAGGGAGGGGATTACGCGAGCCAATCCCCTTGATGTTGGCAATAAACAGCCTTTTGCCGTCGGTCAACACTGCGCCCGGATACCAGCCAGTGGGAATGAAGCCTTCCACCCTGCTACGCTGGCGACGATGGTCCAGGCGCACCACTGCCACCGCGTTGTTGCCCCCGTTGGCGACGTAGAGAGTGTTGCCGTCCGGCGAGAGCGCCAGCGCGTTGGGCATGCTGCCGAAGGGTAGGGAGGGGTCAGGGCGCACCGAAATCGTCTCCACGACTTGCAGGGAACGGGTATCGATGACGCTCACGGTGTCCGAGTTGGCGTTGGCGACGTACAGCCGACCACGCCTCTCGTCCAGAGCCAGCCCGCTCGGTTGCAAGCCGACCTCTATCTCCGCCACCACTTGCCGTGTCTGCAGGTCTACCACCGATACTGTGCCGCTCGCCGCCACGCCACGCGCATCTACCAGTGCGGGTGTCCCTGAAGTCGTCGCGCTCCGCTCACCTTCTCTCGGATGCCTGCCTCCCCAGTTGGAGACGTACGCCCGCTGACCGTCAGCGGTCACTTTCACGGCGAAGGGAGCCACGCCAACCGCAATCTGCGTCACTACTTTCCCCTCGCGCAGGTCGACAACGGCGAGGCTGTTGTTGCGGGAGAGCGCGACATACGCCGTGTTACCGTCGGGACTGAGCGCCACGCCACAGGGGTAGCTCTGTCCGCCCACTGCAGGAGGGGGCATCTCAATGCGTCTGCTCCATCGCAGGGCTCCCTCGTCTACGGTCGCCTCCAGCAGCTGGCTGGCAGCGCTGCTCAGGTATATCCGCTTGCCATCGGGGGAGACGGCAATCCCCTGCATGGAGCTGCCTCCACGCCCAACGGGCAACTCCTGTCGCACCTTCCACGCCACTGCGTCCACAACCACAATCCCCAGGTTGTCCTTAACATACAGCGTGCGCCCATCGGGTGAAATCGCCATATCGACGGGTCTCCCGCCGAACTGCAGGATTTCCCCTGCAGGGCGGATGATCTGCCCCGTAGCGACTAGGTGAGAGCCTCCCGCCAACGGACCAACTTTGTCCTTCGCCTGAGCCGTAGCGGCGTGACAGGCAACCAGAGTCAGCATGAGGGCGAACAGAACTTGCTTCATGTATCTCGTTGACCTCTCTCCACCTGTAGTTTTTGTCCATGACCTGTTAAGTCGTGAGGGTTAGTGATAGCAACGCCTTGTCGTCATCCTGAGCGCCTTCTTGTCATTCTGAGCGCAGCCAAGGGTCTGCCCCCCTGGCTCAGCATGGCAGCAAGACACCTCCGCTTCGCCTCCCCGACGCTTGCGGATGCAACGGAGCGCATCCCTCCAGACAACTCTTGGAGGGTCGCGCTTCGTCGCAACCACTAAAATTCACAGCTCGGCGGGAGACTCGCCCTCCAGAGTGAGTAGAAGGGCACGTTCCGTCTTGCACTTGCGGATGCGACGGAGTACATCCCTCCAGATAACTCTTGGAGGGTCGCGCTCCGTCGCGACCACTAAAATTCAACAGCTCGGCGGGAGCCTCGCCCTCCAGAGTGAGTAGAGGGGCACGTTCCGTCGTGCACTTGCGGATGCGACAGAGCGCATCCCTCCAGTCAATCTCAGGAGGGTTGCGCTCCGTCGCGACTACTAAAATTCAACAGCTCGGCGGGAGCCTCGCCCTCCAGTCTCGTCGTCATTTGGACTTATTTTGTCATTCTGAGCGAAGCGAAGAATCTACCCCCTTCGCCTACGGCTCAGCATGACAGCAAGGCTTGCCTTCATTCTGAGCGCAGCGAAGGGTCTCAGGATGCCTCGCCTCATACTCAGCAGGGTAGGCAGGGCGCGTTGCAATCATCTTGCCTTGCCTCGACCCAGCAAAACTACAGGTTCGCAGAGCCAGAATCTCGAAAACCTTGCCTGCGCACTCCCTAACCTGCTTTCAACGGTTAGCTGGCGACCTCCTCTGCCCTACAACACGGGGAAGCCGCCTGTGCTGTTCGGATAGAAGGGGAACATCCAGATGCCCTTCGACGCCCAGATGTAGACCTCGCGCATCTGCCCGCCCGAGTCCGCCTCTTTCAGCTCGTACCACTTGGCATGTCCATCCACGAAAGCGAGGTTGTCGCCGTTCTTATGGCGCACGCGCGGACGAATCTTGTTGTAGAAGTCGGGCAGTTCAATGGTCACATAGACGCAGCCCCACGTCTCCCCATATGGCGGCACTGAGCCCGCATGGAAATGGGAAATCACATTAGCAGGCTGCACTACCGCTGAAAGGGTCAACGGGCTAGTCAGGTTGACTGTGCCATCGGGGGAAAGGGCGTACTCGGGATAGGAGTCGTCTGCACCGAGCCAGAAGTTGTAGGCATAATGATTGGTCATCCGCTGCCCGCTGAAAGCCGCGCAGTCTCCGCTGCCCACGAAAATCCTGTCCATAGAAGGACACAAGAAGATGTCGCGGTTTTTGGTGTAGGGCAACAGGTTCAGCGACCAGCCGTTAAACGGCTTGATGGAGCCGTCTACCGTAAGCCTTCCCGCAGGCGGCCAGGGTTGCTCGATAGTACCACCCACAGGCACAAACGTCTCGTCGTAATCCTGCAGGTACATCAGGTTAGCGAGCGAAATCTGCTTCAGGTGGGAGAGGCAGGTGTTTTGACGGGCGCTCTCGCGTGCTTGCGAGAAAACGGGGAACAGGATGGCTGCTAAGATAGCGATAATCGCAATAACGACGAGCAGCTCGATCAGCGTGAACGCTTTCCGGGACACAGTACACCTCCTATAGCAGGTTTGTGGTCTTGAATCTATGCGAGTGGTGTTAAGGAAAGGTTGCTATTTTGTTAAGGGACGGTTAAATGTTGCCACAGTAGATGCCCTATTCCCACTTTGTCGAAAATCATCCCCCTCTTCCCTTACGAGGGGATGGGAAGAGGTCGTCCCCTTGCGTACAAGGGGCGAACGGCTCGGCAGGAGCCTCGCCCTCCAGTCCTGTTGTCATTCTGA
>JANWXG010000123.1 GCA_025057335.1 bacterium
ATGATGCGCTTGTGCAGCTCCTCTTCCATCTTGAGCAGCTTCACCGTTTCGGCTTCCATCAGGCGCGAGACGGGGATGCCCGTCCACGACTGCACGATGTGCGCCACCTCGTCTTCGGTGACCACTGTGCGCATCTCCTGGCGCTTGAGGTTCCACTCCTGTTCGAGGTCGGCGGCACGGTTCTGCAGCACGGCGCGCTGCGCACGCAGGTCTTGCACGCGCGAGTAGTCGCCTGAGCGATGCGCCGTCTCTAACTCCTTCTCGATTCGAGCGAGCTGCTGCTTCACTTGTCGCAGCTCACGCGGGGGCAGCGAGTACTGCAGGCGCACGCGCGACGCCGCCTCGTCGATCAGGTCTATCGCCTTGTCGGGTAAGTAACGGTCGGAGATATAGCGGTCTGCCAGGCGTACGGCGGCGATGATGGCGCTATCTTCGATTTTCACACGGTGGTGCGCCTCGTAGCGGTCGCGCAGCCCACGCAGGATTTCGATGGCTTCCTCGACGGTCGGCTCGCGCACCTGCACAGGCTGGAAGCGGCGCTCTAGCGCAGCGTCGCGCTCGATGTACTTGCGGTATTCATCCAGCGTAGTGGCGCCGATACACTGCAGTTCGCCCCGCGCGAGGGCGGGCTTCATGATGTTGGAGGCGTCGATAGCTCCTTCGGCAGCGCCTGCGCCCACGACGGTGTGCAGCTCGTCGATGAACAGGATGACCTCGCCCTGCGCTTTGCGTACCTCCTCCAGCACGCGCTTCATGCGCTCCTCGAACTCGCCGCGATACTTCGTGCCTGCCACCAGCCCCGCAAGGTCCAGCGCCACGATGCGACGGTCTTTGAGCACTTCGGGGATGTCGCCCGAGACGATACGCTGTGCCAGCCCTTCGGCTATCGCGGTTTTGCCGACGCCCGGTTCGCCAATCAGCACGGGATTGTTCTTGGTACGGCGGGAGAGAATCTGGATGACGCGCTCGATCTCGGCATGCCTGCCAATGACCGGGTCCAGTTTATCCTGTCGAGCCAGCTCGGTGAGGTCTCTGCCGAACTCGTCTAGGGTGGGGGTACGCGAGCGTTGTCGAGGGGCGGGGGCACCGCTGTCGCTGGATTGCAGTGCCATCACTTCGCGTCGGGCACGTTCCAGGTCTACCCCCAGTTTCGCCAGCACTCTGCCTGCCAAGCCTTCTCCCTCACGGATTAAGCCGAGCAGCAGGTGCTCCGTGCCGATGTAGTTGTTGTTCAGCTGGCGTGCCTCGTCGTAGGCGAGGTCGATGACGCGCTTGGCGCGCGGGGTCAGCTGGGTCTCCTGTCCCAGTCTCCCCTCTCCCCGTGAGACCTGTCTTTCGATTTCGCTGCGCACTCGGCTTAGGCTCACGCCCATGCGCTCCAGAATGCGTGCTGCCACGCTGTCTGGTTCGCGCACGAGCCCCAGCAGCAGGTGCTCGGTACTCACGTAGTTTTCGCCCAGTCGCCCTGCTTCTTCTTGGGCATAGAAGATGACTCGTCGGGCACGCTCAGTGAATCGCTGCCACATTGCTGACATGGGACCTCCTTTATCGGCAGCGGCGGTGCTTCTGGATAATCACTCCCTTCGCTCACGCCTGCAACGCCGAACCCACTAGCTGCAAAGGTTGTTCTGTGTATAGAGTACCTGTTTTGCCCCTGCAGATGCAAGCGTTGCGAGGATGCCTATCCGCAGCGTACCCGCCGCATCACCGTTCGCATCCGCATGGCACGCCACTCGGCGTCGTCGTGTTGAACGCGCCAGCGTACGGTCATGAACATCTCTCGCCACGTTTGCGCATCCAGACGACCCCATCCCGCCATCGCTGCTAGGCTGACCACCGATAGCATCTGCAAGGCGTCTTGCGCTGTGACGATGCGTGCTCTTCCGAGAATATGATACACCTGTTCTGCCTCTTTGTGCAACTGTGATGCCTGCTCTTGCAGTAGATGTTGTCGGGCACGGTGTTCTGCCTGCGCGATGAACTCGGCGGTGCCCGCTACCTGCGCCGCAAGCGTTGCCTCGTCCAGCCCGATGCTGTGCGCGTTGGACACCTGAAACAGCGCGCTTGCAGGCGTGCCTTCGCCATGCAGACCGCGAATGACCCCGCCCAGTGCCGCCGCTGCCTGCCAGACCGATTGCAGCTGCCCCGTGCGCTCCAGCGCGGGGGTATACATCATCACCGACACACGCAACCCCCATCCCGTGTTCCACAACGAAGCGGTCAGCCATCCGTAATTGTCGGACAGAGCCAGCTCCTCATGCAGAGCCAGCGCCTCCAGTGCTCCACGCGCCAGCGCGATGCTCTTACGCACTTGCAGGTCGGGGAGGACGGCTTGCACCCGCAGGTGGTCTTCTTCGTTCACCAGCACGCTGACGACGCGCGCCTCGTCCACAATCAGCGAGCCATGCGAAGGGCTGTCGTCTAAAGCAGGGCTGGCGAGGCGCAGGTCAATCCAGCGTTGTCGCTCGGAGGGTTTCATGCGGTCAACGGGGATGACTTCGAAGCGCCAGGGGCTACGGCGCGCCGCCTCCTCCACGCGCTGACGCACCTGCTCCAGCTGCTCGCTGCTGGCGCGCCAAGGGAAAGGCGCCCACACGAAGTTGCGCGCGTAGCGAGCGCGGCTGCTCAGCACAGGCTGGAAGGCGTCCAACGCCTGAAGCCAGCAGGCGCTGGGTTGGGCGCCCAGTAAGGGGGGAAGAGGGGTGTGTGCCACGCTTGGCAAAGGCTCTCCTCGATGCTGGGCAGGCAGCGACCAGTTCTGCAGCCATTGCGCTACCGCAGCGGACAGATGCTGATAACAATGCGCACAGCCCGCGACACCTTGCTGCACTAACGTTGCAGACGAGGTGGTGCAATGGGCACAAGCGTCCTCTCCCTGCCTCGTATTGGGCGACATCATCCGCTCCAGCAGATCGCTGAGCACAGCCGCCTGCTCTGGAGCGAAACGCATCAGCTGCCGACGGGTGCACTCGACGCACAGGTCACGTTGCTGACCGTCGGAGTGTACCCGCCAGAACACGGCAGGGCTGCCGCAGTTGTCGCAGCGCGGTTTACACAGGGGTGCCACTGCTCTGCGTGTGCTCGCGAAACGCCTCGATGATACGTCCCGTCAGCTCGCCCGGTTTGCCCGTGCCGATGGGACGCTCGTCCAGTGTGACCATCGGGATGACTTCGGCAGCAGTACCCGTCAGGAACGCCTCATCGGCAGTGTATACATCGTACAGGGTCATCATCGTCTCGCGTACAGGGATGTCCATCCGCTCCGCCAGCATCATGACGGTAGCGCGGGTAATGCCTGCGAGGATGCCTGCTGAGGGCGGCGGCGTGTGCAGCACGCCTCCCTTGACGATGAAGATGTTGTCGCCTGTTGCCTCCGCGACGTAGCCCTCCACGTTGAGCATCAACCCCTCGCCTGCGCCCACACGGTTCGCCTCCATCTTCGCCAGGATGTTGTTGATGTAGCGTCCTAACGACTTGATGCGCGGGTCTATGCACTGTGCGGGCGGAACCCGAGTGGAGACGGTGACCACGTGAAGCCCGTTTTCATACATCTCAGGTGGGTAGAGCGCTAGGTCGGCAGTGGAGATGGCGATAGTAGGGTCCAGGCGGATGTGTTTCGGGTCGAGCCCCAGTCCGACGCCCCGCGAGACAGTGAGACGGATATAGCAGTTGGTCTCACCGTTCTCACGGACCAACGTCTTGATGCGCTCGGTCATCTCCTCTTTGCTGATGGGGATGCCTATCATCAGCGCGCGGGCACTGTGGTACAGGCGGTCGATGTGCTCTTGCAGCTTGAAGATACGCCCGTTGTACACGCGGATGCCCTCGAAGACGCCATCGCCGTACAGGAAACCGTGGTCATACAGTTCAATCTTCGCCTCGCCTTGAGGCACCAGCTGTCCGTTGAGGTGTACAAAACGTCGCATCCCTCTGCCCTCCTGTTGTGGTTTCAGTATAGCGCGGGGGGAGGGTAAGCGTCAACCTCCTGCTGAGCCGTTGCGACAGGGGCTAAGGCGCACTGAAGTGCGCACTACGAGCGATGGGAAGCTTTGTAGTGATGCACGTGAGTGCTTCCTCTTTTAGCAGGCGGATTAAAGTACGCACCACAAACTTGCCCGTTCGTCGTGCAGGCTTTAGCCTGCTTAAAGCGCACGGAGGAACGCGGTGAGCTGGCAAGCTCTGTAGTGAAGCACGTGAGTGCTTCCTCTTGTAGCAGGCGCACTGAAGTGCGTCACTACAACTGGGGGGAAGTTTGTCATAAGGCACGTCAGTGCTTCTCTCTGAACCGCCGAAGCCCCCAGAAGGCTTTTGGCGGGGGTTCACGAAAATAGCCCAGTGTGAGAAGGTTCTGGCTCTGCTTCGGTGGCAGTCTCTCCAGCGCATTGCTGCTGTGGGTGGCGCTTCCCCCTGCGGATTGGGGCTGGCTGGCATGGGGGGCGCTGGTGCCCCTGATGCTGGCGCTGCGCCCCCTCTCGCGACCGCGTCAGGGGTGTCTGGTGGGTCTCCTGTGGGGCGCCTGCTTCTACGGCGTGTTGCTCTGGTGGATGCAGCAGTTCGTCTCGCGATGGACAGACAGCTTCTGGCTGGGGCTAATAGCATGGGGCGCGCTAGTGCTGTCGCAAATGCTGTTCGCGGGCGCGTTTGGCTGGAGCTACGTGCTGGTCAACCGCCTCGTGCAGGGGGCGTCCCTGCCCATAGCGTGGGTAGCGGCGTTATGGGTGGCGTTCGAGTGGCTGCGCGGGGCGGGGGCGTGGGGCTTCCTATGGGGACAGCTAGCAGTGTCGCAGCACCGGCAACTGTTGCCCCTGCAGAGCGCCGAGTTGCTGGGCGCGTGGGGGCTGAGTGCGTGGATTGCCCTCGTGAACGCTGCGCTCGCGGAGGCAATCGCCCGGCGCAGGCTGCGACCGCTTCTGGTCGCCGTAGAGGTCTCGCTGCTGCTCTTGCTGTTCGGATGGTGGCGACTGAGCCTGCCGCCCGCCACAGAGCGTCTCGATGCGCTTGTAGTGCAGCCCAACGTGGACACTACGCGCGAATGGGACGAGCAGATGCACCAGCAGGTGAAGACGAGCTTGCAGCGCGCCTTGCAGACCGCTTCACGCGAAAGGGTAGACCTGGTGCTCCTGCCCGAAACCCTTCTCCCCGACGTGACCGCCTACCCCTTCTCGGACTTGATTCAGCAGGCGAATGCGCAGGGCGTCACGGTGCTCATCGGCGCTTTCGAGCGAGAAGCAAGCAGAAGTTACAACACGGTGACCGCCCTCTCACCAGGCAGTCAGGTAGGGGCGTATCGCAAGCAGCATCTGGTGCCCTGGGGCGAGTATGTGCCGCTTCGGGAGTGGACGCCCTGGATAACGCACTTCGGAGTGCCGAGCGGGAACATATCGCCGGGCAGCATTCCAGTATTGCTCACCCGCTGGCGTATCGGCACGCCCATCTGTTTCGAGTCCACGCTGCCCCGCATCGCGGGCGGGATGGCGCGCCGGGGAGCGCGACTGCTGTGCGTGGTGACCAACGACACCTGGTTCGGACGCTCACCTGCCGCCGAGCAGCACCTGGCTTTCAGCGCGCTACGAGCCGTAGAGACGCGCCGATGGGTACTACGCTCCACAACGACGGGCATCTCAGCAGTGTTCGATGCGCGGGGGAGGTGCTTGCAGCGGGCAAAGCTGTTCACCGAGGCACATCTGCGGGCTCGGGAGGTGGAGTTGCGCGACGAGCGCACGCTGTTCGTATGGTTGGGAGATACGACAGCGATGCTCGCCGTGCTGGGTCTGTGCGTGGGATGGGGTATGCTGGCAAGGCGACGAGTTTAGCAGGAGAAGGGCGGCACCGCCGCCCTGTCCTGCGCGCAGATGAACCGCTCTGGCATCCCTCCTCTCCGTCGGTCTCTGGTGTCCTATCGCCAGCCAGTTCACAGGTAGGCACCTTCGCGTATCATGAGAATGGCTAGGGCAATCGCGGCTACAGCGATGCAGATGGCGATGACGGAAGACATCCTGTTCACACCTCGCTTCCGTGCAGAGTATGGGAAAGGGGTACCCCTCGGCTGCTCGACTGTTCGCTTCCATTGAGTTCTTTCCACCAGAGGCTCCCTGCTGTACCTGCGCACGGTGCGAGGTGTGCCAAAAACTGGGAAGCATACTGACGGCAATGTGCCCAGTGAGAGAGTCCCTTCTCTGAAACTGCGCGGGCGGGAGCAGTCTCGCTGCAGGACTCGTTCGCTCCCTCACGAAGTAATCTCTAAAAGGTGTTGGTCAGGAGGGCGGAAAAATGCAGTACGTACGTTTGGGGCGCTCTGGACTGCGCGTCAGCCGATTGTGCCTAGGCACGATGAACTTCGGCTGGCAGATTAGTCAGGAAGAGAGCTTCCGCATCATGGACCGCGCGCTGGAGCTGGGCATCAACTTTTGGGATACCGCCAACGTGTATGGCTTCGATAAGGGGCGCGGTCTGACCGAAACCATCATCGGTCACTGGTTTGCGCAGGGGGGTGGTCGTCGCGAGAAAGTGGTCATTGCTACGAAAGTGTACAACCTGATGGGTGACTGGCCCAACGAAGGACGTCTGTCCATTCTGCATATCAAGCGCGCCTGCGAGGACAGCCTGCGCCGCTTGCAAACGGATTACATCGACCTGTACCAGATGCATCACATAGACCGCGACTGCCCCTGGGAAGAGGTATGGCAGGCGATGGAGCAGCTGTATCGCGAGGGAAAAATCCTATACGTGGGCAGCAGCAACTTCGGCGGCTGGCACATCGCGCAGGCGCAGGAGATTGCCAAACAGCGCAACTTCATGGGGCTGATCTCCGAGCAGAGCCTGTACAACCTGACTGCGCGTATGATCGAGCTGGAGGTCATTCCTGCCTGCCAGGCGTACGGCATTGGCATCATCCCCTGGAGCCCGCTGGCGGGTGGTCTGCTGGGCGGTGTGCTGCAGGGGGTGCAGGAGGGACGTCGCGCCTCGGAGTACATGCAGAAGCGCATCGAGCAGATGCGCGACAAGCTGGAGGCATGGGAGAACCTGTGCCGCGACCTGGGTGAGGCGCCTGCGAACGTGGCGCTCGCCTGGCTGTTACATCAGCCTGCGGTCACCGCGCCCATCATCGGGCCGCGCACGGTGCAGCAGCTGGACGAAAGCCTGCGCAGCTTGGAGATTCATCTGAGCGAGGAGGTGCTGAAGAGGCTAGACGAAATCTTCCCTGGACCAGGAGGTCCTGCGCCTGAAGCGTATGCGTGGTAAAGGCGTTCCTCCCCGTGCCCGACGAGCACGGGGAGGATAGGTTGAAGGTGTTGAAAAAGCAAAGCGGGAGCCTGCCCCTCAAGCTCTGACACGCTCCGCAGACAGAGGGATGCATTCTGCCGCGTCCACCGAGGTCATCGCTTGAAGGGACGCGCTCTATCGCCTCCACCCGGGTCACTGGAGGGACGCGCTCCGTCGCGTCCATCATAGTCACCGTTTGGAGGGACGCGCTCCGTCGCGTCCGTAGAGGTCACGACAGAGCGTGACCCTCCAGATGATTGCCCTTTGGAGGGACGCGTTCTGTCGCGTCCACCGAGGACATTGCTTGGAGGGACGCACTCCGTC
>JANWXG010000124.1 GCA_025057335.1 bacterium
CCGCAGTTGTCCAGCACGATGTCTGCTACCTCGAACAGCCGTTTCGTGCCCGCGCGAGGCGTCACCGACTTCGAGTAGGTCACGGACGTGAGCGCGATGACCGTCGCGCCCTTCTCGCGACCATACTGCGCCGCCTCTACCGCCACCGCGTTGCGCCCCGACACCGAATGCACTATCAGCACGTCGCCCGCCTCGAGGGGGATGGCGCTCATGAAGATGTGCGCGTAGCCCGACTGACGCTCCAGCAGGGAGGTCATGGTAATCGGGCGCACGTCGCAAGTTAAGCCCGGAGGCAGGATGGGGGAGATGCACGCCAGTCCGCCCGCACGGTAGAATAGCTCCTGCGCGAGGATGCCCGCGTGCGAGGCTCCGAACACGTAAATCATCCTGTCGTCCGCGATGGCGTCCGCCATCACCTGCGCGGCGCGTTGCATGTTCTCGCTCTGTGTGCGCTCCACCTCGTCCAGCTGCTGGCGAATGGCGTCGAAGTATGCCTTCATCATCGCTCAGTACCCCTTGCGGATGTAGTCGTCTACTGTCTGCTTGTAGATTTCGGGCCCGTCGGGCAGGTTGATGCTCTTGAAGACGGTCGGCTTTAGACCGCGCCGCAACATCTCCTCCACAATGCCTGCCACCAGCGCCCACAGCGCGACCGCCGCACCAATGCCCGAGGCGGGACAGACCTTGCGGTCAAGCCCTTCTACCTCCAGCATGGCGTCGCCGTAGTCCGCGCCGTTGTCTATCACTATGTCCACCACCTCAAACAGCCGCTTGCCCGAAGGATGCACCGATTGCAGCTGCGAGGAGTAGCGGATGGAGGTCACGCCGATAGTGGTCAAGCCGTGCTCCTTCGCCTGTACTGCCAGCTCGACGGGTATCGTCTGCTTGCCCGACACCGTGCCGATGATAAGCACGTCGCCCGCCTTGACGTGGCTGCGCTTGAGCGCGGCGGAAACGAGGAGCGCATCGGTCTCGAAACCGCCCCTGCCCGTCTCGCCCTGCGCCTGTCGGAACGGGTTCGGGTTGTCTACCGACAGGTTGAAATTCAGCGAGCTCATCGCTGCCAGCCCGCCCACGCGGTTAATCAGTTCGCGCGAGACCAGATGCCCCGTGTCGTAGACGTGTATCACGCCCTGCCTTGCCAGGCAGTCTGCGCACACCTTTGCCGCGCGGCGAATGGCTTCGCCCTGCGTGCGCTCAATATCCACTAGCAACTGCCGATAGGCTTCAAAGGCTCTAGTAATCAGGTCGCTCACAATGATTGCCTCCTGAACTTGCTCTCGGTATCCGCTTGCCCCTTAAACCCGTATTCGCCACCGTGCCCCTTTCTCCTTGCGCGGAGCGCTCGCCTCTGCTCTTGTCTTCCTATTAAAGATGGTGATAGAATCGCGATACAATGGTAAGGTAGAGCAGTTGCTGCCACTGACTGTTACGGTAACAGGCTAGTGTTCCGCTAAGTTATGAACTTGTGATTGCTTCTCGGATGCCCCACCATTGAAATGGTGGGCTATGAGCAGGAAAAACCTGCCTGCGCAGGTTCCCAAATCCGCGAAAGGCGGATTTTGCTCTATCATAGCCCCCGATTTCAATCGGGGGAAATATGCTGTCGAAACCAGAACTCATCACTGAACGAAGCACCATAGCCTTGTTCAGTGGTGATTGCATAGTGTCGATTCGGGTACGATAGCTGAGTTGCGTTCTCCCTGTCATGCTGAGCGACAGCGAAGCATCTCCAGGTGGCGCTAAGGTGAGGTTCTCCGCCGCGCTCTGCAACGGTGGAGAGCGTTGTCTCCTGTGCGCATCCCTACCTCCCTGGAGGTTGAAGCGTTACCAAGCGGATACCTCTGCGCTCGTGGAGGAGGTAGGCGTTAGAGAGGCGATTGTGCTGGAACTGACTTAGACCCTACAACCACAGCAGGAGGCGCGGGGAGCTGAGGATGGAAAAGACCCAGGCGATACAATCGCTGCCAGTGGGGAAGTGGGCGGTTGGATACATCGAACGCCGCGTAGCGTTGGCTAGTGACTACATGAGGACATTGTTGAGCCGATGTAACCTGCAGGAGGGTGCTGCGTTCGTCTACGCTCCACGCACGGTTGCTAAGGAGCACATTCACAATCTGGGGCAGGGAGGGATTATCGAAGGCAAACTCAGGTCTGACGGTAGCATCGAGCTCAGCCAAGTGCCCACCACCCTGCTCACACGATATCTCTACAGGAAGTTACGGAGCTCTGCTCCCGCTATTCTGCTGGCTGAAGACCTGCTCTGTCTTCCCACTGACCCCTGCGCTGGGCAAATCAACCCTAGTATCCATGTGGCCTACGATGGGAGGATTTACTATTATGCCAGAAACAACGCCCCCCTCGGTCAGGTGGAAGAGGTCATCCTGAGCGTAGATGTCGCATACCCTCCTGCACTTCTGCTGGTAGCAACTCTTCCCATGACACAAAGTGAGACGAGGGTCCCCGACGTCCTTCCCGCGTTGCCGGAGGCAGGTCAGATACAAACGATAGTGGTCGGCGCTTATGACGGTGAAAGTTTCCTGATCTGGAACAGGAAAAGCGGACGGGCTAAGTAGCCTTGTGACAGAGAGCAGACGCGGTTGTGCGCAGAGGAAAAGCTTGTGGACTGCGTTGAAACCTTGGATGCTTCGTACCCAGCACGTTGACAACCGAAGCCTTCGGCAACTCGGGCGCGTAGGGCTACCGTGACGATGGCAACGCGGGTTTGCTGCCGTCGGGGCGCGATACTATGACCCGCGTTGCTTTGTAATCCAAACCATCACCGGATGACGTTTGTGAGGTAGGTATTTGAGGGACGGGAAGGAGGAGAAGATGATCACGCTACACGAATTTCCGGTACTGCCCTTCGCAGCAGGAGCGGTTGCTTTTAGCCTGTTGCTGAATCTGTGGTCGTGGAGGTACCGACAGGAGGCAGGGGCAAAACGTTGGGTGTGGGGTAGTAGCATTTTACTGGGCGCCATAATGTTGCTCTCCTTCGCACAACTCGCCCGCCTGAGCGGACCTCTTCGTTTCGCGACCATCGTTGTAGCAGGAGCAATGATGCTTGCTGGTGCATGGCTTGGGGCGTCTCGTGTTCACATTAGCAATAACTCCGAGCGCAATGCGTGGTGGTCGGGTTTTCTGCAAGGGTTGGTATTGTCTCTTTTCATCCTCATTGCTGTTACTCTCATTCTGTCTCACATAACCAGCAAGTAGGGACGGGGCGACAGGGTGGTTAACCGTTCTTGGAAGATGTATGGTGCAGGTCGGTTAGCTTCTCTTGCGCAGCCCGATGTTGAGGCAGCATCCGTCTCTGTATGGCGAGCATGAGCCAGTCAATTGCGCGGAGACCTCTACGCGGCTAATGGGGGATTATTGTCCCCGAGTCTTCGTGACGTGGCGGGTTGGTCTGCGCCAACCTCCAAGGATTTTCACCTGGTAACTCTCGCCGTTCCAAACGGGCAGCAAAAGCGGTATCGCTGGGCGGCATTTGTACCACCACCTGTATACCAGAGCATTCGGTTTCGTAGGGCGGAGGTCGAAGCCCGTGCCTTTTACAGGACGCCCGAGCAAGCGGCGAGGGCAGTATTGCGTCTTTGGGATACAGACGGGCGCACGATCGCTATCACAGTGATGCAGGCACGTCTTGCTCTTGGGAGAACTGGTATATATATGAGTCGGACTGGAGGAAGGGGAGGGAGGAGATGGAGCGGACAGTCGAGACGGTCAGGGTTCGCCAATCAGCCCGAGACAACAGCCTGCATAGCCGCCGTTGCTCCCCTCCTGCAATGGTGGTACAATGGGGTTGAGTGCAGAAGCGAGGAGTCACCCAGCATGTCCCCAGTGCAAGAAGTGGTGCGACAGTATCATCGGCGCGTAGAACAAGAGCTGGGAACAGCTGTCCAGGTCATCCTGTTTGGTTCGCACGCACGAGGCGAGGCGAGCGCCGATTCGGATGTGGACGTGCTGGTCATTGTGCCTCGATTAGACGCGCACGTCATGGAAAGGCTGATAGACCTTGCCTGGGAAGCGAGTATAGAGGCAGGACTAGTGCTCTCGGTAGTGCCGCTGGATGCTCAGCGCCTGCCTCTGATGCAAGCGTCGCCTTTCTTCCAGGCTGTGCAGCGGGAGGGGGTCCCTCTGTGAGCGAGCACCAGCGCACGCTCATCGGCTATCGGATGGAGCGAGCCCGCTCTACTTTGCAAGATGCGTTGTTGCTCCGAGCGCAAGGCGGCAGCATCTGGAGCGTGGTCAATCGCGCCTACTATGGTATGTTCTACGCGACACTGGCTTTGCTGCTCCACATAGGGCAGAGCAGTTCCAGGCATAGCGGGGTGATTCGTCTCTTTGACCAGCACTATATCAGGACGGGGAAGCTGCCCGCAGAGATGAGCCGATGGCTACATCGTGCTTTTGAGCTGCGCCAGATGGGCGACTATCACGAAACCGCAGAGCTGGAAGAGGAGCAGGCGCAACTCCTGCTGCAGCAGGCGGAGCAGTTCATTCGGCTCGCTGATGAATACCTCTCGGCACAGGAGCAATCACGCGAGTAGTGCCCTCACTACCAAAGCCTTCGGCAAAGCAGTGGCGCGTAGTGGCTACTGCAACGACAGCGATGCAGGTAGGGCGACCCCTCTCGCGCGACGCGGTGCTCGAGCGAACATGCCATCCGCGAAGGCGGATTTCGCTCCCGCCATCCCCCGATTTGAATTGGTGCTAAAGCGCTGCCAAATTCAACGTGTCAAAGCGCTCTCCCCCTGCAGGAGCACCCTGCTCTCGCTATAATTACTGTGTATACAACATCCTGAAACCCGGAGGCGTTCACATGATTTGCGTGGTCGGAGGGGCGGGCTACATCGGCTCGCACTGTGTGAAGCGACTGTTGGAGCGAGGATATGCAGTGGTCACCCTGGACAACCTGGAAACAGGACACCGTGCGGCAGTGCTCGGCGGAGAGTTCGTGCAGGGAGACTACACCGACCGCGAAACGCTGGACCGCCTCTTCCGCAGCTACCCGGTGGAGTGTGTCATGCATTTCGCGGCATACGCCTCAGTGGCAGAGAGCATGACCGACCCCGCCAAATTCTACCGCTTGAACGTAGTAGGCGGATACACCCTGCTGGAGGCGATGCGCGCCCATCGGATACCCTATCTCATCTTCTCCTCCAGCGCAGCCACTTATGGCGAGCCGCGCCACATCCCCATCCCCGAAGACCATCCACAGGAGCCGACCAACGCCTATGGGGAGACCAAACGTGCGTTTGAGCAGATGTTGCGCTGGTACGATATGGCGTACGGCTTGCGCTCCATCAGCCTGCGTTACTTCAACGCCGCAGGAGCCGACCCGGAGGGACTGCTGGGCGAAGACCACCGCCCCGAGACGCACCTCATCCCGTTGGTTTTGCTCACCGCGCTGGGCAAGCGCCCCGTGGTCAAGATATTCGGCACCGATTACGATACACCTGACGGCACTGCCATCCGCGACTACATCCACGTCACCGACCTGGCAGACGCGCACATCCTCGCCTACGAAGCCCTGAAGCGTGGCGCGCCCTCCACCGCCTACAACCTGGGTAACGGGATGGGCTACTCCGTGCGCGAAGTGATACGCACAGCAGAGGAGGTCGTCGGACATCCCATCCCGCAAGAGGAAGCGCCGCGTCGCGCAGGAGACCCCGCGCGACTGGTCGCCAGCGCCCAGCGCGCCCAGCGTGAACTCGGCTGGCAGCCGCAATACGCTGACCTGCGTACCATCATCGCCACTGCCTGGCGATGGCACTCGACCCACCCCGACGGCTACGCGGAGGGGGCGGCGGTGCCGTAGTCGCAGCGGAGGGATCGACTGACCTAGGCAGGAACAGCGATAGTCTTAATCTATCTTTAATCTAAACCTCTTGCCTTCCATTCGTCAACGCTCTTAAAATAGTGTGGCGAAATCATTTTCAGGAGGAGCAAGATGCGGAGCTTGAAACGAGCGTTTACCCTCATCGAGCTGCTTGTTGTCATCGCGATTATCGCGATCCTGGCGGCGATTCTGTTCCCCGTCTTCTCGCAGGCGCGGGAAAAGGCGCGTTCCGCCTCGTGCTTGAGCAACCTGCGCCAGTTTGCTCTGGCAACCCTGGCATATGTGCAGGATTATGATGAAGTGTTCCCCCAGAGCGTGTATAGCATGGATCGTCCCATTCTGCTGCCGGGCAGCGGCGACCGCGTGTTCACCGTTTTTGACGCCACTATGCCCTACATGAAGAACGTGGAGATTATCGTCTGCCCCTCCCAGCGACCAGGTATCGACTTCGAGGGGTTGCTGCGTACGCTAGGACTGCGCACCAGCGGCAACTTCCGCTACGGCTCATACGCCTACAACTTCGCGCTGTTCCAGGACCCGGCGCTGCCTCCGGGGCTGTTCGCGGACGACCCCGTCGTGCCGCTAGCGGCGGTTACCGAACCAGTCAACACGACGATGTTCTTTGACAGCATCTACGTCCCGCAAGCCGGTCCGCAGGTAGACCCCAGCTGCCGATTGCCAGAAGGCCCCTTTGGATGGGATAACTTCCCTGCCCATCCACGCCATTCGGACGGGATGAACATCAACTTTGCAGACGGTCACGCCAAATACTATTCCCGGAAGGGCAACATCCCGGGTACGTCTTTCCAGGGCGGCAACCCAGTACCCACCTACACCTTGCCCTGCGACCCCTCTGGCATTCCGGGAGGAAGACCCAATACCTAATTGCGAGGAGGGGAGCACTGGAGGAAGTGTGCTCCCCTCTATTTCAACCTGCGTTCCACCGCCCGCAGCACCTGAAGCCCTGCGTCCAGCGCCTGCCGGTCGTCACGAGTAACCATGACGGTCACGAAAAAGCGCCCCTTCGCCCAGTAAAGGGTAGTCGCGCCGTCTGCGCGTATCCAGAAGCCTATCCCCCCTATTCGCAGGGGCTGAGGACGGAGCTTGCGATGAGAAGCACGCCAGTATTGCACAAAGCGACGCGCGCTGGAAGCGTCACGCATCGTGTGAGCAGTCACCGTCACATACAGGTCGCCCCGCTGGTAGAGCTTCTGCGCTGCCTCCTGCACGCCATGCTGCAGGTAAAGCTGGTAGCCGCCGTTGTAGATGGCAGTGAGACCATCGCCCTTGCCATACAGGTACGAGCCGCTCACCTCTTTCCACCCGCGCAACTCTGTGGAGGGCAGTAGTTTCGTGCAGGCGCTGTTCTCCCCTTGCCCCCAGGCTGGTAGCGCGCCGAGCGCGAGAAGCGTTGCTGCCACCCACAACAGTACGGAACCCATTCTTCTCACCTCATCAGGTTGCAGCCCGCCCAGTGAGACGGCTGCACGCCACCTATTATAACCATCTGCTCCAGCAGTTTGCAAACGCTGCGCGTCCCCCTCTCTATGTGAAACAGCCCCCCTGCGATTGCCCCTACACGAACCACAGCAGACCTGCCTTTGCGCTACGATGAGCTGTCGCCCGTCGAGTGCAGGCACTGGGAAAGGTCAGCCTC
>JANWXG010000125.1 GCA_025057335.1 bacterium
CCTGCGCGACTGGGCGAACCAGATACGCCAGGCGCTCGGCGTCAATGCCAGCCTCGAGGCGGTGCAGGTCAATGACAAGACAGTGGTGTGCATTGCGGTCGCCGAGAGCAACCTCAAACCGATTCGCTACAAGGGGCGCAGCTGGAAGCGCGTGGGTAGCACCGACCAGCAAGCGAGCGAGGAGGATGAAACGCGCTGGGTGCTGGAGCGCATTGGGCAGACCTGGGACGCCTTGCCTGAACCACACGCTCGCTGGGACGATCTTGTGCCAGAGCAGATAACACTGTTCCGCAAGCGGTGCAACCAGCAGGGGCGACGCCTCATTCCTGAGAGCGAGGACGACGCGACGGTGCTGCGCAAGTTGGGGCTGATTACCTCTGAAGGACTGCTCACGCGCGCGGCAGTGCTGCTGTTCGGGCGCGAACCGCAGCGGTTTTACCCGAACGCTTTCGTGAAAATCGGGCGTTTCCGATCGCCCACGCATATTGTCGATGACCGTGAAATCCGCGGCGGGCTGTTCGAGCAGGTGGAGGAAACTATGCAGTATTTTCGGGAGCGGTTGACCACGCGCTACGAAATCGGCGGTGAACCTGCACGTGAGGTTGTCTGGGAGTATCCGCTGGACGCCCTGCGTGAGGCGGTGCTAAACGCTGTGTGTCATCGTGACTACCTCGACTCGGCGCACACCCAGATACGCTGGTACGACGACCGAATCGTTATCTACAATCCGGGCGCGCTCCAACCGCCTTTAACAGTCGAACGCTTGTTTCAAGAGCATATTTCTAAGCCGCGCAATCGGCTCATTGCTGAAGCTTTTTACAACATCGGCTGGATTGAACGATGGGGAACAGGGATTCAGCGCATGCGCTCTGCCTGCCTTGAGAACGAACAGCCTGAACCAGTGATTACGGAAGAGGGCGGGCTGTGGGTAGTGTTTCACAAGGACTGGCTCACTGAAGATTACCTGCAGCAGCTCGAGCTCAATTCGAGGCAAATACAAGCAATCTTCTGGTTGAAAACGCACGAGCGGATTACAAACACGCAGTACCAGCAGCTCTTCAGCGTTGGTAAGCGCACTGCCTCGCTCGACCTGAGTCAGCTCGTACAGAAAGGGCTGGTAGAACAGGTCGGCACGACGGGTAAAGGCACATACTATCGTTTACGCCTGCCCAAAGGAGCAATAGGGGAAGCAAAGGGGCAACAAACGGGCAATTCCAACACCGAGGCTACCCCAAATGGAGCTGACAACGAAATGAAAGTGTGATAATGAGGTAATGAAGGTAACGCCAGTGTATGGAGAAAGAGAGGGAGAGACGCGCCTATGAGCTGAACTTTGCTCCAACTGACGGTGGAAGCGGTTCCCCGCGCGTGTGCGAGCCTCGACCTAAAAGCCTTCTCGCGCCAAGACGATGCGCGATTACCAGCGAGCCGCCTTGCGCAACGCCCTGCGGAAGTTATCAGGATTTCGCAGACTACCACCGCGGCGAACTAGGTGCAACCAACGATGGGCGTAAGGCGCGCTTTTGGCGGTGGTACTGGAACAACGGCGTCAATGCACACGCCATGCGCCTCGACATGTGCAGCCTTAGGAAACCTAACAGACGCTGTTCGAGCGGGACGACAGGGCGAGGGGGTTTGGGCATGATGGTCTTACGGCACGCGGACTTCCAGAGCGTGTGGAGAGGTCGCGCTCTGTCGTGACTACTCAAACGGGTCAAAACCGAGAGCGCGTCCGAATCGCCGAAACCCCTCCTCAGTGTCTGATGCCCTCATTCCACGAGACCGCTCTGCGCCAGTTTGGCGCGTACAAACGTACGAACCTGCTCCGCAAGATACATCGCCCGTCGCGCTTCTTCTATCGATGGCATGTAGAAGTCATCTCCGTAGCGGACGGTCACTGCGTAGTCGGTAAGATGGTCTACCTCCATCTCCTCCAGATGGTAAAACTCCGGGTCAACCTGGGCGCAGCGTTCTATCAGCGCTGCTAGAGAGTGAGTACGCGGCACTTCCTGTCCATGAAAAATCAGAAAGCTTTTGAGGTACTTTTCTGCACACTGCTGCATGTGGAAGCACACGGTGTCTGTGATGGGGGATTCTCTTTCCAGCTCGTGCTGTCCTGTCAGCAGGTCGTTATCTGCCTTGCGCATCCAGTTTTTGACTGTCTCTTCGTTCATAGATGCGGACTCCGTCGCGCAGGGCGTAGTAGGTAAGGTAACCCGTATTGCCATCTCTGCGTCGCACTGTTTCCTGTCCCTGCAAGAACAGGTCACACACCATACCCCGCTTAACAAGGAGGCGGCGAATACGAGAGGCTAACTTCTGCCGCAGAGGAAAGTCCAGCTCCCGGTCTACGATCAGATAGAGGTCCCAATCACTCTCCACTTCTCCCTCGCCTCGCGCCCGACTGCCGAACAAGTAGATTTGCACCACCTCTACCCCGTGCTGTTGCGCCACAGAACAGATGACCTCTACTGCCTGGCGCAACAGCGCCTGCTCTTCGGGTTGGAACGTTTCTAAGACGTGAGTTTCGCTCATCCCAGCCCATTATACTGCCGAACTGACGCCACACGCAATGGCTCAAGAGGGTGCTCGAATTTGCCTTTTGTAGACTTCAGCATGACAGGGAGACAGCTCGGACAGAGCCTTGCCTTCCAGCTGATGCCTTCATTCCACGAGACCGCTCTGCGCCAGCTTGGCGCGTACGAAAGCCCGGACCTGCCCCGCTATCTGCACGCATTGTTGCGCCTCAGTCAGGGAAGGTGAAGGGGTGAAACTCGGGTAACGCACCTCTACACCGTAAGCTGACAGGGTGTCCGCGTTCCAGTCATACAGAGTGGCGAACTCTGCATCGATCCCGATGCACTGCTCCAGTAGTTCCGCAATGTCGTGCGTTCGTCGGAAGGGGATTTGGTGAAGCACAAGATATGCCTTCAGATATTTCTCCACACACTGTTGCATGTGGTAGCAGACCATATCGGGAGTGGGATCGTCGGACTGCATATCATGCAAGGCGATTTTCCAGTCGTTTTCCGCCTTCCGAACCCATTCTCTCACCAGTTCGGATACCTCTTCGCTCACAGAAGGCGCACCCCTTCCTGCCCCACTTCGTAGGCAATGTGCCCCACGAGCTGCTTGAACTTCTCAAACTGCGCGTACCTTTCGAGGAGAATGTCGTTGGGAAGATGCATCTTTGCCAGAACCCTCTTGGCTTCCTGTAGAATGAGCCTCTGTTGCGCTCTGGTCATTGGCTCACTGGTTACCACGTAGAAATCCCAATCGCTTTCCTCTTCTCCCTCGCCTCGCGCCCGACTGCCGAACAAGTAGATTTGCACCACCTCCACCCCGTGCTGCTGCGCCACAGAACAGATGACCTCTACTGCCTGGCGCAGCAACGCCTGCTCTTCGGGTTGGAACGTTTCTAAGACGCGAGTTTCGCTCATCCCAGCCGATTATACTACCGAACTGACGCCACACGCAACGGCTCAAGAGGGTGCTCGAATTTGCCTTTTGAGCCGTCTGTACACCCCTGAAATGGGGAGCTATGAACGGAAAACCAGTCCGTACCGACGGATTTCCCTTCCCAATTTAGGGATGCTTCGCTTGGCTCTCAGCATGACGAGCACTGGAGGGGCGCGCTCCGTCGCGACCAAACAGACGGCTCGGCAGGAGCCTCACCCTCCAAGCGGTTCGTCATTCCGGGCGGAGCGAAGAATCTCTGCCCCCTTCGCTATCGCTTAGCAGGACGGAAAGGGTGTGACCTAGCTGCTCTGCGGGCGCTGATGCTGCCGCTATGAAAACTTGACGCCGCAGTAGGTCGGGGTAACCTGCAATCACCTCACCGCCCTGCGCATCTGTTCAAACACCTCAGGTGGCGCGTCGCCGAGAAGCAGCAGGTTTACGTCACCGTCGCGCCAGGCTTCTACGCGCGTACCTGGCGGAACCAGCGACTTCAACAGGGGCGCGTCGGCGCGCAGTGGCAATCGCGTCTGGAAGAGGACAAGAGAGGTCATCTCGTCGGTATAGTGCAGGCTGACGAGCGGACGCTGGCGCACCAGTCGCAGCCGCACTTCCACCAGTCGGAAACCCGAAGGTAGGGGTTGCGGCTGGCGGATAGGGAAGGGCACCAGAGGCTGCGCTTCCTCCACAGTGGAGAACGCTCGTGAGGGAGGCAACACGCCCTGCCGCCGCACAAGCGCCGGGAAGCGTGGCACGAACCGCTCAGCGGGTATCGTAGCAGGCAGTGTCAGACGGACGAACTCCGTGCGCATGCGCAGCTCGCCGCCTAGAGCGAACTCTTCCATGCGCAGGATGACCCCGTGTTCCTGGTCTATCCACCAGCGTCGCAGCGGCTGTCCTCGTCGGGTTCTCGCTTCCAAGACAACTGCCTTGCGCCCCGCAACGGTTTCGGAGCCTTTCGCCTCCAAGAGCAGTTCTCCCCGACGCAGGCGCGCCAGCAGCTCACGACGTCGACGCAGAATGAGCGGTTGGTCAGAGGGGAGGATTTGTATCTGTCGCAAGCGGGCGATATAGTGGAAACGACGCAGTCCGTCGTCAATCAACACCTCACCCTGTCGCGCAGGCGGTCGCAGATACTCCACGCGGTAGCGCGCTCCCACTCGGAAAATGCGCTCCTCCACAGCTGGCAGGGGAGCTGGCAGGAAGAACCGTGTCACGCGCACCCCCTCCAGCGACACCGTGCGCTCGGCGCGCTCCATGCGCTCCAGCCACTCCAGTGGCGTCTGCGCCCATGCGCCCAGCCACCCTCCCGCCACCAGCGTGCAGGCGATGGCTAGCAGCAAGCCTCTCATGGCGACCTTGGCTCCTCTCCCAGTGACTTCAGCTGGGCTTCGCGTGCCAGCATCTGCAGCGAGGGGTCTGCAAAGCCATCGCTAGCAGTCGCGCCCACATACTCCTGCACAATGGCTTGAGCGACTGTAGGTTCCTCCGCAGGGGGCATCGACTCCGACGTCCAGTTCGAAGCTGCCCACCACCCCATGACCACGACAACTGAAGCCGCCGCAGCATACACCAGGCGTCTCACCTGACGCCCTCGCACACGACGAACTGCTGTCGTGCGTGCGCGGTCGCGGATGCGCCGGGTCAGATAGGCAGGGGCGCGTTCGCGCTCCAGTTGCGCCAGCGCCGCCTTGAGCCAGCGCTGTGCCTCCACCGCCTTGGCGCACGCAGCACACTGCGCGAGATGTGCTTCCAGCCGCCCTGCTGCCTCTGGCGCACACACGCCATCCACATACTCCACGATAGCCTGTTCCCACTCCCGGCATGCTTTCATCGCTCAATCTCCCTGCACGTAGCTGGCAAGAGCCTCCCGTAGGCGGGCACGCGCATGAAACAGGCGTGATTTCACTGTGCCCAGCGGGATGTCCAGCGCCTGCGCAATCTCCTCATAAGACAGCGACTCGATGTCGTGCAGCACCAATACTTCACGCATGGCTACAGGCAGGCGTTCTATCGCGCGCCCTAACAGGTCATGCAACTCCTCGCGCAGCAGCAGCTTCTCCGGATTGCTGTTGTCGTCAGGGAGTTCGATGGGAATTTCGCCACCAGCGTCATCCCCCTCCTCAGCGCGGCGCCACAGGGGAAACCACCCTCCTTCGCGCTGGCGGCGGCGAATCAGGTCACGGCAGAGGTTGGTCGCAATGCGGAACAGCCATGTCTGCAGGCTGCTCTCTTCGCGGAAGGCGCGTAGCGAGGTCACTGCCTTGACGAATACCTCCTGCGTGATGTCCTCGGCATCGGTCTCGTTGCCGACTAGCCGCCTCACGTACCCGTAGATTTTATGTTGGTAACGCTCTACTACCTCGTCGAAGGCGGTCCAGTCGTCCTCCTTGCACCGCGCCACCAGTGCCGCATCGGTATCGCTTAAGCGCATTGCCCGCTCCAATGCTAAAGCCCCCTTCGCCACTCCTGCGTACATTATGGACGACTCGCGGGGGCAAAAGTTCACAGCGGACGTTCCCGAGGGTTCTGAGAGGGAATACGATGCTTTAGAGAGGATAGACATGCTTGCCCGTTATTCGCGACGTCGGGCGGGGGGCTGAGAACGCCCCCGCCTCAAGTCTACACCAGAAACTGTTCGTATGCCCGGCGCAGTGCGGCGAAGGTATCGTTGCCCTTCGGGATGAACTCGTGCCCCACCCAGCGTTGATAGCCCGTCTCCTTGATGGCGCGGGCAATCGCGGGGTAGTACAGCTCTTGCGTCTCGTCCATGTCGTTACGACCGGGATTGCCTGCGGTGTGGATGTGCCCAATCCATTGGATGTTGTCGCGAATGGTGCGGATGATATCGCCCTCCATAATCTGCATGTGGTAGATGTCGTAGAGCAGCTTCACAGCAGGCGAGTCAACCATCTGGCACACCTTGACACCCCACGCAGTGCGGTCACACTGGTAGTCCCTATGGTCTACTTTCGAGTTGAGCAGTTCGATTACAAGCATGACGCCTGCCTCTTCCGCAGCTTTCGCTACCTTCCTCAAGCCCTCGGCAGTGTTTTCCGCACCGCGCTCGTCGTCCAGCCCTGCGCGATTGCCCGAGAAGCAGACCAGGTTCGGGATGCCATATTTCTTTGCCAGCTCGATGTTGCGAAGTATCTCCTCGGTGATGCGCTGGTGGTTTTCACGACGGTTCAAGCCGTCGGTGAGGGAAGCGTGCCCCACGTAGCTAGCAATCTCCAGACCATGTTCCTTCGTCTGTTCCAGTATCTCTGTCGGAGCCAGGTCTACGCCATCGTATCCGATGGCTTTCGCCCCCCGCAGTAACTTCGCTGCATCGCCCTGAATATCGGGGCGATGGATGAAGCACCACCACGAGAAGGACTGTTTGAACGACATCGCGTGCCTCCCAATGCTAGTTGATACCTGTTATTACCTTCGTGCTGTGCTTCCACTTTCCTCTGTGGCGCGGCAGAGAAATCCCTTGTACCAGAGGCGTCCTCGCCCATGAACCCACGTGCAAGATGCACGTGCCACTGGAGGGACGCGCTCCGTCGCGTCCAGCCCAAATGTTCGCCCTGGAGGGACGCGCTCCGTCGCGTCCGTCATCATGGTCACGACAGAGCGTGACCCTCCAGAGACGGCTCGCCCAGATTGGAGAGACGCGCTCCGTCGCGTCCACCTTCAGGGGCACGACGGAGCGTGACCCTCCAGCAGTGTTTGCCCAAATTGGGGGGACACGCTCCGCCACGTCCACCTTCAGGGTCAAGACAGGGCGTGACCCTCCAGCGGGGCAGCAGCACTCTGAAGGAAGGGGTCAGGGATTCTTCGCTCTGCCCAGGATGACAGCGAGCTGGAGAAGGAGGCTTTCACCAAGCCACCCTCTTCTGTCATGCTGAGCGCAAGCGAAGCATCTCCACAAGCCAGGCAGTGCCTTCTGTCTGCACATGCCCCGTCGGGCAACGGGGTTGCCTACAGCGCGCGTTTGACCTTGCCCGCTTTCAGGCAGCGCGTGCAGACCTTGACTCGCCGCACGCT
>JANWXG010000126.1 GCA_025057335.1 bacterium
CGTGCGCCGCGTACGACCTGGTGCTCACGGGTAAAACGCGCAAGTTTCCCCATCGGGCGACGGTGCACGTGCTGCTGTGGTCTGTAGAGCCGAAGTGGGGCTTCCGTTCCGCTCTCATGCGGTATATCCAGACTTTCCCCGACTGGTTCCGCAACCGCGTGCCCAAGCAGGGCATCTGGATTGCCTTCACCGCACCGCACACCATCCAGGGAGTGCAGGATTTCGGCATCGTCTTCCATGAGGGCGACAACAGCGTGGCGGAGGACGACCAGCTGGGCATTCTCTCCTTCCGCTACACGGAGCCGATGAGCTACTGGATGCCCATGCCGAAAGAGTTCGCTCGCACCGATGCAGGCGTCGAGGAGTGTCTGCGCTACTACGCGGAGGGCAAGGGCGGAGACTGGCAGAAGGCGCAGGCGCTCGCGACCCTGAAATGCGGGCTGCAAGATTCTAGCGGCAAGTTCTATCGTCACATCAGCGTTACGCCATGGAACGACGGGGCGATGTTCTTCCTCAACCCCGATCCCGACCTGCCCGCCAGCGCCGACAACCCCTCCAAGGCGTACCTCAACTTCCCGCCCGACCACGCCCAGCGCGCCTACACAGGGGCGAGCACGCAGGGGCTGGACGGGGAGTATCTGGACTCGCTGGAAATGGGCGCCGACGTGCTCAACTTCCGCGAAGAACATTTCGCGACGGTGGACGTGCCTCTCGTGTTCGAGACGGGAAGCCTGCGCCCCGCCATCATGCTCATCTTCAGCACGTGGGAGTACACGCGCTACCTCGCAGGCGAAATGCGCCGACGCGGCAAATGGCTCTTTGCCAACGCCGTCGGTTGGCGCTTCCCGTTCCTGATGGCGTTTCTGGATATTTCAGGCACAGAGACGAACTGGTGGCAAGACGGCACGTGGCAGCCTATATCGCCCGCGTATATGGACGTGTGGCGCAGCATGAGTTACCAGAAACCGTATGTGCTACTGATGAACACTGACTATGAGACCTTCGGCGGGCAGGTAGAGCGCTACTTCCAGCGATGCCTGTTCTGGGGCATCTTCCCCAGCATGTTCAGCCATAACGCCTCCGACAACCCCTACTGGCAAAACCCGAATTGGTACAACCGTGACCGCGCGCTGTTCCAGAAGTACATCCCGCTCCTTCGGCGCGTTGCGGAGGCAGGCTGGGAACCCCTGACTCACGCCACTGCCGAGGGCGCCTGGGTGGAGCGCTACGGCAAGCGTCTGTTGACCCTGTTCAATCCGTCAAGCGCCGAGCGCGAGGTGCGTGTGCAGGTAGACCTGCGCGCGCTGGGCATTCCCGATAGCGCGGTGCGGTCAGTAGAGGAACTGGCGCACGGGCTGAGGGTAGAGTGGAAGGTGGAGCGGGGGGCGCTACATCTTCGGCTGCGACTGGCTCCTGAGCAGACAGCGGTGGTGACGTGGTAGTCCCCCTTGTGCCTGATAGAGATGCTTCGCTCACGCTCAGCATGACAGGGGAGGACGGCTCGGCGGGAGCCTCGCCCTCCAGCCCATTGTCATTCTGAGTGCCTTTTGTCATTCTGAGCGAAGCGAAGAATCTCACTGCCAGCCCAACAGAGATGCTTCGCTCACGCTCAGCATGACAGAGAGGCAGCTCGGACGGAGCCTTCCCTCCAGATTTCGTGCCCCTTGCAGGCTAAAGCCTGCGCTACGAACGTGCGGGTTTGTTGCAGCGCATGTCAGTGCGCCGTGTCATTCTGAAGCCCCCACCGTTTGTCAAGGGGAAGCATTCCCGTGCTTCACCACGAGCTGTAGCATTCGTCGGACGCACTTTCTTGCTCGTAGTGGCGCACGTCAGTGCGCCTCTTGTCATTCTGAGCGGGGCGAAGAATCTCTACAGATGCTTCGCCTTTGCTCAGCATGACGTGCGGGCGGCTCGGCAGGAGCCTCGCTCTCCAATGCACACGTATCCTGCTACAAGCCACCCTGGCGGAGGTCAATTAACCGCTCCAGCAGCAAGCGCGTGCCACGCACGTCCTCAAGAGCATACAGGCATAGCGTGCGCAATGCCTCCGAGTCGTACAGGTGCTTCCAGTGATTCCACAGGCGTACGGCATCATCTCCCCGCATGCAGGTGACATCTGACAGACGGGGGATGCGCAAATAGGTGAACAGCGTCTTCAGCTGCAGATTAGGTGTTCGCAGTACTCCGAGGTCGCGTAAGGGCAGGGCGACCTGCGTGTAGATGTCCAGATGCCACCATCTTTTTATGACCTCGCGCACCTGCGGTAGGTGGTGTGCGATGAACGGCAGGTCAAATCGTCCCCCGTTGTAAGTGGCTACTCGGTGCAGGAAGGGGGCGTACTCCACAAACTGCTCCAGAGGATGGATGCTCATCTGCTCGTAGCCGTACTGCTGTGCCCACGACACAAGCGGAGCCAGTGTCTCTACCGCGCCGTGCAGGTCGTTCACATACAGGCTTGCCCGTTTCCCCTCTCTCTCCTCGTAGAGCGCAATCAGTGTGAGCTCGCTGTATCGCGGGTCGACGCCCGTCGTTTCGATATCTAGGAACACCGCGTCTAGATAGTCACTGATTGACATGGAAGCGCCCCGAATAGCTCCGCCGTCCATCGTTGTCCTTCTGTACTCTGCAAGGCTAAGACGAGAATCCCACACACAGCCCGCTTCCTGGGTGAAGCGCTACCATTATAGCCCCGTTGAGACGTAGCAGCAAGAGGGAGTGTCCCAGTGATGAAACAGCCTGGCTCTTCACACAGCTTGTTAGTGGAGGCGGATGCTGCGTGAAGGCTTTTCCCGGTTGAAATTGGGGACTGTGTGGGGCAAAAATCCGCCTGCGCAAATGGAGACAAACCTGTGATATTGTTGAGAAAAATTTTGGGAATAGCCTCGCGAGCGCTTGACAGCTGTTGCTCGAGGTTGTATACTAACGATAGAAGGCAGCTGTTCGCGCGACGGCGTTCAGGTGTCTAGTGGTTTCCCTGATGACCTCGAAAGGAGGAAACGGTTATGCGACGAGTGGCGTCATTACGGTATGCGCTGCTGGCAGTGCTGGTGGTAATCCTATCGTCGCCCACCCATGCCACAGTGTGGGTATTGACGGCGAACCTCACAGGTAGTCAGGTGGTTCCCCCAACGAGCTCTCCCGCGTTTGGACAGGCCATCATGAGCTACGATGACGTATCTAAGCTGTTCAACTTAGCGGTGTACGAAGTGGGATTGACTCAAAGTGAAATTCTCTCCGCCAAGATTTACGTGGGAGCGCCTGGCACCAACGGACCCGCCATCTACGATTTGGATGGTGGCGCGTCTTGGTCGGGAAGCGGGGTTATCTACTCGCGCTTCGTCTTTGGGGGGCTGTTCCCTGCAGCCTACGAGGCGAGTCTACTATCGGGCAATACCTACATCCAGATCAACACTCCGGGTGGGGCGAAGGATATCCGAGGACAGCTCATTCCTGTGCCAGAGCCGATGACCTTGGCAGGGCTGTCTACAGGGTTGGCGCTACTTCTATTGCGGCGTCGCAAGAGATAAAAGCTTCCTCCAAGAGAAAAGCCTGAGCGGTGCTCAGGCTTTTTTCTTAGAAATCTTAAAAAAACGGGGTTGACACGTTCTTTTTGGAGAACGTATAATCAAGGCAAAGAGGAGGGGAGGACGTGCGTAACAATTCTAGGAAAGGAGGGATAGTATTGAAGGCGATTTTGGCTCGCGCAGCGTTGCTTGTAGTGCTAGTAGGGATTGCGGCTCTGCCTTCGCGTGCCGCGCTGTGGTATCTGCAGGCAACGCTGAGCGGCTCGCAGGTGGTACCTCCTGCGACCACCAATGCATCGGGCGTTCTGTTCGGTGTCTACGATGACGTTGCTAAGACTATCAGCCTCGCTATCAGCATCACGGGCATCGCACGCAATGATGTGCTGAGCTCGCAAATCCACCTCGGAGCGCCTGGGCAGAACGGACCACCGATTATCCAGATTGGTGGTGCCTCCGCGTATGTAGAGTCGGGAGGACAGCTGATTCGTGTGCTGGTTAATGCTCCGTTCCCCGCAGCGCGAGAGGCAGACCTGCTCAGTGGCAACACGTACTACGACATCCACACTGTGCGGTATCCCGCTCCGCTCGCAGAACTGCGCGGACAGATTACTGCCTTGCCTGTAGTGCCAGAGCCTGCGACGATGGCAGGGTTGGGCATCGGCGTTGGGCTGCTGGCGCTGCGACGGCGACGCAAGTAAGCGTCCCTTTCACAGAGCACGCGGGCTGAGGTGCCTCAGCCCGCGTTTTTACTGGTTGGCTTGGATTGCGCAGCGGTGTGACTGCACTTGTCATTTTGAAGCCCCTGCTGTTTGTCGAGGAGAAGCACTCACGTGCTTCACTATAGCAAGGCGCTCTGCGTTGGTAGTGGCGCGCGTCAGCGCGTCTGCGTCATTCTGAGCGCAGCGAAGAATCTCTACAGATGCTTCAAGGACACACTTTTCGTAACGCCTCTTGAGGCTGACAGCCTACACGACGGACGAGTCGGCACCAGACTTATCCCCTACGAGGGTGGGGATGCTTACCCCACGCGCACCAGCTGGATGCGGTTCGGGTCATGCACGCCTAGTCCCAGCTGTGCTGCCGTCTGCAGGTAGCGCACGGGTCTGCCCTCCTGCGCGAGCGTGGGCAGACGCAGCTGCTTGCGCCGCGCCTCAATAATCTGCCAGCCCACTGTGTCTATCGCCACTGGGTCTGTGGAGGCGAGAATGGCGTTGTAGTCCCACGCATAGTCACCACGCAAGCCTGGACCGCCGTGCGCGATGGGGCGGATGGCGTCGCACACGATGAGGCGCGTCTTTTGACGAATCGCTGGCACCGCGTTCAGGTCGGCAAGATAAGGGTTGCAGTTGTTGCCGTGATGTGCGCCCGGGTTGTCAATCGAGCCGTAGTGGTTCTTCAGGGCGCAAGTGATACCCGCAATGCCATGGTCCTTGAGGATGGGCACGTTCACCAGTGCGGTAATGCGCTCGCTGAGAATTTTGCTCAGTCGCCCCTGGAAGGAGCCTTGACGGGTAGGCTGTGGGTCGTAGTCGGCGTTCGTGCCGTAGCAGCGCACCCCTGCCCCCTCTCGATTCAGCGTGAAGCCTGCTTTCGCTAGGTCGCCGTCGCTACGGTCCCAAATGATGATGTTCTCAGGTTTGACCCCTGCCAGCTTGAGCCCTTCCACCACCGCCATGACTACCTCGGGACGGGTGGACGCGCCGCGCCCGAACAGGCAGTTCACCTTGATACCTACTATGTCGTCTGGCTGAAAGTAGTGCCTCCAGGCGTCGCGGTCGTTTTTCGCTCCGCTCAGGCGCCGCACCGCTTCGAACACCATCGCCTGAGCCACCTCTGGGCGGACGCGCTGGGTTTCGGTCTGCACGTTGGGGTTTCTCACCTCTACTACCGTGCTGTGGGCATCCCGTTTGTCTTGCAGCAGCAGGGCAAAAATCGCGGCGGGCGTGTACAGACCCGCTCCGCTGACCATCATCTCTTTGAGGAACTCGCGTCTTGATGGCATAGAGCAATCACCTCTTTGTCTCCAGATGTCGCAGGTAGAATCGCTTTTGCGCCTCGCGCGGCAGGTGGCGCAGATCACCCAGCGTCGTTACGCGAATCGCCGCTACGGGCTGCACGGGGCACTTCGCCTCGCATTCCCCACAGCCTGTGCACAGAAAATCGTTCACAAAGGGACGACGCACCCCGTCCACTACCTTCCAGTATACAGCACGATAGGCGCAATGCTCGTCGCACACTAGGCATTTCTTATCCTGTGCCCACACGATGCAGGTGCTGCGGTCGATATACGCCCTACCGATGAAGAGGTATTTCTTCTCCGCAGCAGTGAATGACTGGATGGCGTCCGTAGGGCACACCTCGCCGCAGGCAGTGCAGAACTGGGCGCAGTGACCGATACGCGGAATCAGCACAGGCGTCCAGAAGCCTTCGATGCCCGCCTCGGTCAGCGCAGGCTGCAGCCCATTAGTAGGACACACTTTCATGCACAGGCTACACCGCACACACTTCTGCAGGAACTGCTCCTCCGGAAGGCTGCCCGGTGGGCGGATGCGGAAGGGGCTGGACGCCTTGATCGGCATGTTGCCCACCTTTTTGGTGCCGAGGTCGCCTGCCGAGATGCCTGCCCACAGTGCGCCCAGCGCCGCAAAGCCCAGTAGGCGACGCCGATGCAGGTTAGTGCCCGTCTCAAACCCCTCGCGCCGCAGCGTGATGGGGAAGGAGGTCGCTCCCGGCGCGCACACTGAAACGCAATTGTAACAGTAGATACACTCCCGCGCTTGGTAGCGACGCCCGCCGGGCAGGATGGCGCCCATTTTGCACTCGCGGTCGCAGCGATGGCACTCGATGCATTCGCCCTCGCGTGTCTGACGACGCACGATGCCCCACGCTGACAGCAGCGCCAGGAGCGCGCCCAGTGGACACAAGTTGCGGCACCAGAAACGTCGGCTGACCAGCCCCAGCGCGAGGATGCCTCCGAACAGCAGCGCTGCCAGCAGGTTCATGCGGTAGTGCGGCTGGCTTTCGGGGATGTAGGGGATGTGCGTAAGCGAGGGCGCCCACTCCGCCACCCAGGGGGAGCCCGTCAGCAGACGCCCCACCAGCGCCACAGGCGCAAACAGCACCCACACCACCGTGCGCGTCAGAATGCCGAACGGGTCGAGGAAGTAGGCTATCTGCACGGAGAAGAGCGCCGAGACTAGCACCGCCGCCAGCAGGTAGTATTTCACCTGTGGGAAGCCTACTGTGCCCGCCGCCCGCCGTGTACGCCGCACCAGAAAGCGGTCGGAGAGGTCAATCAGCGTGCCCATCGGGCAGAACCAGCCGCAGAAGAACCTGCCCAAAACCACTGTCAACAGCAACACACTCAGCGCCAGCGGCACGAGCGACCACACCACCTCGCGCGAGGCGAGGAAGGTGCTTAGCACTGCCAGCGGGTCGGCGAGGAAGAAGAGGTCTACCCGCATCGGCGAGCGCAGGGGGTAGACCGTGACGGCAAGCAGCGCGAAGAACAGCAGCAGGAACGCGATCTGCACGATGCGCCTGATGTTCTGCATCCGCCAGAAGCGCAGGCGCTGGCGTCCCATCTGCTTGAGCCGTTCGCGCGCCTCCGCAACAGTTGCCATGCCCTATACCCTCGTGATGTTCAGGCGATTCAGACGCGCCTCGCCCACGCCCAGCCGGTGTGCGTGCATGATGTAGCCAATGTCCTCCGGGCGCAAGCCGAACAGCGTCGCGGCGAAAGCGTCCACCGCCACCGGGTCTACTCCTGTGATAATCTGGTTGAGACGCCTCACCTCGCCTGGTCCTTTAGGTCCTCTCGTAGCGAGAATGCGGGTAGCGTCCACAATGGTCAAGTGGGGTTTCACCGCCAGCGCGAAGTCGCCGATGCACTCGCGCACACCCCATACGTGC
>JANWXG010000127.1 GCA_025057335.1 bacterium
AGGGGGACTGGCATGGCAGCCACCACCGCTCTGGCTGCGAGACCACCTGCGCCACCGACGCCTCCGCGATGATGGGGCAACCGAACCTCTGGCGAAACAGAGGGATGGCATCCACATGGTCGTCGTGATAGTGGGTAATCCACAGGGCATCTACCGCAGTGACCTCCCCCGTTGCCAGCCACTGCTCTACCTGCCGAACCACCTCCTCGCTGCCACAGTCCATCACCAACAAGTGCCCGCTCTCGCTGCGTATCATCCAGCTGGTTCCGACGTGGCGTAAGAAGGAGGGAACGGGGAGCGAGGGAGCGACAGCAAGCGGCTGGGCAGTGGGCGATTGCGTGCGCAGCAGTTCGGGGAAGTAATACCACAGCGCGGAAGTGGAAAGGTAGTTCTCGTAAACGGCTTGCAGACGGCTCTCCAGCAGGTCTATCGCCGATTTGGGGTCTCGGATGATGTGTCCATGAGAGGGGACGAGCACAGTGGCGCCTGCAGCCTCAATGCGCCTCAGGCTAGCAATTACTTCGCGCCAGGCTCCCATGTAGCCGTGGTAGTCGGTCAAACCGCCGAAGCCCTTCTGCAAGCTGTAGATGTCCAGTATCTGCCCCTCATCGAAAATCAGGTCGCCGCAGAAGGCGATACGCTGCCCGTCCACGTCCACCAGGTAGGTCATACTGCCATCCGTGTGCCCTGGCGTCTGCAAGGCAGTAATGCGGGCAGGCGTCCATCGTAGCGTGTCGCCATCGACGAAGGTGCGATGAATCGGTACCGACTGGCTCAGCACATTGTGAGGACGAAAACGGTAAAGATGCCAGCGGTTGCTGGGGTCTGCCCAGTAGGCTTCCACCTCCTCGAAGAGCGCCCGTTCCGCCTCTGGGGCGCCCGTCCAGCCTCCCGTCTCCAGCACGCGCGGAGCGCCCTCCGCCTGGTCACGGTGGTGATGGGTCAGCAGCACACCGTCCACCCAGCGGATGCCGCACCCTGCCAGCACGTCCAACACCGCGCCGTCGCCCACGTCGATGAGCAGAGCCTCCTCGCCGTGATGCAGAACGCCCACGTTGACCGCACCGCGATATACAAACAGATGCTGGCTGATGGTAGTGAGAGTCGCCGACATGACCAGATTATACCTTCCCTCTCCTCGGGTCGTATAGGTCGCGCAAGCCGTCGCCCGAGAAGTTCAGAGTTATCACGGTTAGTGAGAGCATCAACGCCGGGTAGACCAGCCACGGTGCAGTGCTATCACCGCCTGCGCTAGCGCCGCTCCCACACTAGCCAGCCATAGCGGCAGCAAAAGCATTAAGAGGGCGGCGAAGCTTGGATGGTACAGTCGCGGATAAATCAGTGTCCATGCCACCGTGGCGAACCCAGCGCCCCACAGCCACAGTAAGGGGGCGTAGCCGTTCCAGAAGGTCACCCTCTGTCCGCGCCGCAGCCTGCGCTGTAATCCCCTCCCCCATGTGGTCAACAACAGACCAGCGGGGGCGAGGCTGAAAAGCGAGAACCAGTTCGCGGGCGGTAGATTCCTTTGGAGCGCACGCCATAACATCTGCTTCCGCCTCTCACGGGTGTCGAAACCGAGCAGCTGGTAACGTCCTCCCTTCCAGAGGTAAGCCTTGCTCTGCCACACCGTGCGCTCGTTGACGAAGGCGTACGTACCATCCTGCATCCTGAGGGGCTCCAGCGGGCTGATGTCACCGCGTGCAGCGAACAGCAGCACAGGAGTGTTCTCGCGGACAGTGTACAGGTAAGCCAGATGGCGAGTAGGTTCCCACAGGGTATCGCGGTCATACTGGAACAGCACGTCTAGCTGACCGTCGGCGTTGGCGTCCAGCACGCGCACCTCTACGAAACTCTCTCCACCATAGCCCCAGAAATCCCTGTCCGCGCTGGGCAACGCCTTCCGCACCTCAGCAGGGTCAAAAGAGACCTCCCCACGCTTTACGACAGTAGCATGGGGGTAGCCTAGGTTGAGGTTCTGCTCGCTCGAGAGGTGCAGCATCGCAACCACAGGTTTGCCCGTGCGGCGCAGCACTCCCACCGCCTCGAACGGCTGTCTCGCGTCCTTGGGGAACGCTGACTCTTGGAGGTAGTAGTCAGCACCGAACAGCCCCCACACCACTGCCACGCTCCATGGCAGGCAAAGCGCACCCAACAGAATAAAGAGAACCTTCCAGAACATGGCTACAGCCGTTTCTCACGCAGCAGTTCGTCCATCCATTCCCCGTCTTGTTCCCCAGCGTAACGGGAGGCTCTGCCGAACGGTTCACGACCATCCCACACCTTCCCTGCATGTACACCTGCCTAAGCACTGACTGCAAGTCCACCACTGCCTCACGGTCGCCCTCCAGCAACGGCACCATCAAACGATTCGTCAGTGGCTTATCAACGGGTAGTGACATGCTACCTGCTGCCCCTCACCAACAGGCTGCAATGGCGGCTCCTCTACTCGACAACGCTCCTGAGCATACGGGCATCGTGTATGAAACCGACATCCCGGAGGCACGCGAATTGCGGTCGGCACATCTCCAGTGGGCAGGCTTCGTGGGCGACGCGCCTGCGATGGCTTCGGCTCCAGCACGGAGTCGAGCAGGGCGCGCGTATACGGATGTGCGGGCGTCGTGAAGAGCTGGTCGACGGGGGCGCTTTCCACAACTTTTCCCAGATACATGACCACCACCCTCGAACACACTTGCCTCACTGCGTGCAGGTCGTGAGTCACGAACAGGATAGTCATGTTCATCTCTCGCTGCAGCTCGCGCAGGAGGGCGTGGATTTGCGCTCGGATGGAAACGTCCAGCGCTGAAGTCGGTTCATCTGCCACGAGCAGGCGTGGCTGTGTCGCGATAGCGCGCGCAATGCCAATGCGCTGACGCTGCCCTCCAGAGAACTCATGAGGATAGCGGTGCAAATGGTCTGCAGAGAGACCAACACGCTCCAGCAAACGTCCCGCCCGCTGCCAGGCTTGCCTGCCGCGCGCCAGCCCATGCACCTCCAATGGCTCGGACAGCACATGCCCTATCCGCATGCGCGGGTTGAGCGACGCCATCGGGTCCTGGAAAACCATCTGCATCTGCCGACGCAACGGACGTATCTCGCTCTCCGAGAGGCGATGCAGCGGCTGCCCATCGAACCAAATCTCTCCTGAGGTTAGGGGGAGCAGACGCAACAACGCCCTCGCTAGCGTGCTCTTACCACAACCGCTCTCCCCCACCAGTCCCACTGCCTCACTGGGGTGCAGCACCAAGTCAACCCCGTCTACCGCTCGCACAATTTCCCCACGCTGTAACGGAAAGTACACCCGTACTGCGCGCATCTCCACCAGTGGCTGCATTCCTACGCCAACGCCTCCAGCAAGCGTCGTGTGTAAGGATGACGCGGTCGCTCCAGCACCTCATCCACGCTCCCCGACTCTACCACGCGCCCCTCATGCATCACGAGTACACGGTCACACGTGTAGGCAACGACGCCGAGGTCGTGCGTGATGAGCAGAACCGCTGTGCCCTGTTGCCGTTGAATCTCCTGCATGAGGTGGAGGATTTGCAGTTGCACAGTGACGTCTAGCGCGGTGGTGGGCTCATCGGCGATCAACAGACGTGGATGACAGATGAACGCCATCGCAATCATCACTCGCTGTCTCTGCCCGCCAGACAGCTCGTGCGGGTAGCGTCGTGCAATGCGCTCTGGGTCGGGCAGGTGCACCGCTCTTAGCATCTGCAGAGCGAGCGCATACGGGTCACCTTCGGTGCGCCCCCGATGCAAACGGGCTGCCTCTGCTACCTGGTCGCCGACGCGCATGACCGGATTCAAGCAGGTGAACGGGTCTTGAAACACCATGGAGATGTCCCCCCCGCGCACCTGTCGCATCTGTGCCTCACTGAACTGGTGCAAGGGCTTCCCATCGAACAAGATACGCCCCTCTACTATCCGCCCCCCCGGAGGCAACAGGCGCAAAACGGCCAAAGCAGTCATCGTCTTGCCCGAACCGCTCTCGCCCACTATGCCCACCGTCTCCCCCGGCATCACCTCGAAACTGACTTCATGCACCACAGGCTTCTCTCGTCCAAATCCTATCGTCAGCCTCTCTACCTGCAACAAGGGGATTGTTGCCATCGCTTCCGCTCCCGCCTGAAGAACCGTGCCCTAATCGTAAGTTTACGGCTGCATCATACCACAAACAGGCATGGTAGTGAAGCACATCTGCGCCACGAGACGGGAAGCGGCTTTCTCCCGACAACTCCCCTGAAAAGGTTCCCTCCTCTACCCGATAATGCTAACAGGGTGGAACGTCAGACAGGTGCGGGAGGATACTCCGTGAACGTTGTACAAGACCAGGCGGCGGGGCTGCGTCGGCTGATTGCCGTGCACCCGAGGTGCGGCTTCTCGGATACAGCCACTAGTGTGGGGAGAGGCGCCTGGGTCATCAGCGTCGTCAGCGGCGTGCCCGAGTCGGGCAAGACCACCCTGGCGACCAACTTAGCGGTGCTGCTGTCACAGACGGGGCGCCACGTCATGCTAATAGACAGCAACCGCGGTGCGCTCAGCTGCCACCGTCTGCTCGGCACCGAGCCGCGCTACTCCCTTGCCGACCTGTTCGCTGACCGGCGCGGCCTGCAAGAAATCCTGTCCATCGGCGCGGTGGGCATCCGCGTGCTGCCAGAGGGGGGGCGTGTTCTAGCGTTTAAGCGGCTTTCCGCCAGCAGGCAGCGCCACCTCATTGAGCGGCTGAGCACCCTCGAGCAGGTTGCGGATGTGGTGATTATCGATACGGGCAACACCGAGTCAGCAGACACCCTCGCTTATGCCCTCTGCTCGGACACCGTGTTGGCGATAGCGCTCCCGCAACAGGAGAGCCTGCTGCGCACGTATAGTCTGGTGAAGTGGCTGTTGTTACAGCGTCCCGACTTGCATGTGGGCTGGGTGATGAATCGGTATGCCTCGCTGGAGCAGGCGAAGCGTGTTGCCAAGCAGGTCGTGAGGCTGCTTCATCAACAGTTCGCGGACAGAGTACAATGGCTGGGGAGCCTCCCCGAGGACCCGAACGTGGATGCCGCGACGGAGCAGAACGCTTGCTTCTGGCTATGTTGCCCCCACAGTATGGCAGCGAAAGGGTTGTCCACTTTAGCAGCCGAACTACGAATCCGCATGATGACGCCGTCCGGAGCGAGCAGGAGGCTGTACACGTTTTGGGAAAAGCTCTCTGAGCACCTACGCCCCCCTGCCTTGCTACCTACACCCAGAGAGGAGGACAGTACATGGCTCGTCGCTTAAAGGTGTTGTTGGTATCGGCGGAGGTAGCGCCACTAGCGAAAGTGGGCGGGCTGGCTGATGTAGCCGGAGCGCTGCCCAAAGCATTGCAAGCGTTGGGGCATGACGTACGTATCGCCATGCCGTGCTACCGCATGATCGAACAAAATCCCAACTATTCCGTGCGCACGCTCATCAAAAGCCTGCCCGTGCCAGTGAACCCTATCACTACCGAAGAAGCCATCATCCGGCGCACCACGCTGAACGGCGGAGTGCCCGTATATCTGGTAGGGCATAAGCAGTACTTCACCCAAGCCACCGAATCCAAGAAGATTTACGCCCTGGAGCCTGAACCATACATCTTCTTTGACCGTGCCATCCCCCTAATGCTGGAGGAGCTGGACTGGATACCTGACATCATCCACGCCAACGACTGGCACACGGGCTTCGTGCCAGTTTACCTCCGCGTGCTCCACGCGCATCAGCCAGAGTGGCAGCAGGTCGGACTGGTGTTTACCATCCATAACCTGGCATATCAGGGCGAGTTCGAACACGAACTACTGTGGAAGGCAGGACTGCCAGAGTGGCTTTTCCACTACGAGAGGCTAGAGTTCTATGGAAAGGTCAACTTCCTGAAAGGCGGCATTGTGTACTCGGACATGGTGAACACAGTGAGCAAGACCTACGCAAGGGAGATTCAGACCCCCGAATACGGCTGTCGTATGGAGGGGTTGTTGCAGTATATTGCGGCGCAGGGCAGACTGGAAGGCATCGTCAATGGTATCGACTACGAGGAGTACAACCCCGCTACCGACCCGCGCATCGCTGCGCACTACAGCGCCGACGACCCCTCTGGCAAGGCGGTGTGCAAAGAGGCGCTGCAGAAAGAGTGTGGCTTTGCACCCGACCCCCGTACGCCCGTGATGGGGATGATTACTCGCTTAGCAGACCAGAAGGGCTTAGACCTCATTGCCCCCATCGCCGAGCAGATAATCCGGCTGGGCATACAGTTTGTCGTGCTAGGCACAGGTGACCCTCGCTACGAGGAGCTGTTCACCCAGCTAGCACAGAAGCACCCGGAGCAAATGAGAGCGTTCATCGGCTTTGACCCCGACCTGGCGCAGCGCATCTACGCGGGCAGTGACCTGTTCCTGATGCCCTCCCGCTTTGAGCCGTGTGGGCTGGGTCAGCTGATGGCTCTGCGCTACGGTACCATCCCCATTGTGCGCAAGACGGGGGGGCTAGCAGACACCATCACCGACTTCTCGCCGCGCACGGGCAAGGGCAACGGGTTCGTGTTCGAGCAGTACGACCCGGCGGAACTGCTCAAGACCATCAAGCGGGCGCTGAAGGTGTACACGCAGCCCGACCTGTGGCGACAGCTGGTGGATACCGCCTTGCGCTCGGACTTTTCGTGGAGCCGAGCAGCGGGCGAATACGTCGACCTGTACCTACGTGCGCTGGAAAGGCGGAGGGCCAGTCTGGAAGCGGCGTAGTACTAGGGGGACACGCCCTGTCGCATCTGCAAGGACGTGTCCCCCTGCGTTCAGCAACGAAGACGCCCCACTGTAGAGTTCCGTCAACTGGTAATCGTACGGTTGCTGTGCTATACTAACTATCGTGACGGGGGCGACAGGATGGGTGGTCGGCTTACCTGGTTGGTAGCTTGTGGTGGTGCTTGCTGGACGTGGCTCCTAGCGAGCTGGGGAGGAGTGTCGCCCATGACCAGCCTGTGGCGCGCCGTCACGGTGTTCATGATGCTGGCTGCCGTGATGACGGTAGCCCAGGTGATTCTGCTGACGCTGCAAGAGCGCGCAAAACAGGAGGGGAACCGCTCCGTCCTGCAAGAGGCTTCGGATGCAGACCCCACGTCGCAAGAGCGTGAAGCGGCGTGAGGACACCTTCGGCGACCAGTTGCAGAGGAGAACGCGAGATTATGCCCGCAGCGGAGATAGACAAGGCGTGGGAACGCTACAAGCGCTACGGTGACCCTCAGGCGCGAAACCTGATTATCGAGCGCTACGCCTACCTGGTCAAAATCACTGCGGGACGAGTGGTCAGCTCCCTTCCCCCTACCCTAGACCGCGAAGACCTCGTGAGCGCGGGAATCATGGGCCTCATCAAAGCAGTAGACCAGTTCGACCCCGCCCGTCAGGTGAAG
>JANWXG010000128.1 GCA_025057335.1 bacterium
TGGGATGAGCACCGAATCCGCCGCGTACCTGTTGCCTGTCGAGGAGGATGAGGCGGTCGCTTCCGTCGGCGAGAACATCGTGAAGCACATCTTCACTTTTGCCTCGCCAGAGGAGCCTTTCATCCTAGAGAACCGGCAGACCCTGCCGCGCGTGGACGTAGCATACGAGGTGTACGGGGAGCTGAACGCGACCCGCGACAACGCCATCCTCGTGCTGCACGGGCTGACGGGCAGCTCGCACGCGGCAGGCAAGTATGCGCCTTACAACCGCACCGTCGGCTACTGGGATGGTCTCATCGGGCCGGGCAAGGTGTTCGACACGGAGAAGTACTGCGTCATCGCGCCCAACGTGTTAGGCAGCTGTCGGGGCAGTACGGGTCCAGCGTCGATTGACCCGCGCACGGGCAAGCCGTATGGCTTGCGCTTCCCGATTGTGACCATCCGCGACATGGTGCGTGTGCAGAAGGTGCTGCTAGACCATCTGGGCGTACGACGGTTGAAGCTGGTAACAGGCGGCTCGATGGGCGGGATGCAAGCGCTGGAGTGGGCGGTAACCTACCCGGATTTCATGGACGCGGTGGCGCCCATCGCTTGCAGTGCACGCCTATCGGCGCAAGCCATTGCTTTCAACGAGGTGGGCAGGCGCGCCATCATGCTCGACCCGAACTGGCGCAAGGGCGAATACTATGAAGATGGCGTCAAGCCGCAACAGGGGCTGGCGCTGGCGCGGATGATTGGCACTATCACCTACCTCTCCGACGAGATTATGCAGCAGGTGTTCGGGCGCAAGCCCGCTAGCGAGGAGAGCGCCCTGGAGCACGACCTGCACGCCCGCTTCGACGTGGAACGTTACCTGCACGAGGAGGGCGACAAACTGCTCAAGCGCGATTTCGACGCCAACAGCTACCTCTACCTAACGAAGGCGATGGACCTGCACGACGTCAGCCGCGGCTACGCCAGCCTCGAAGAGGCGCTCAGCCGCATTCAGGCGCGCGTGTTGCTCATCTCCATCCGCTCCGACATCCTGTTCCCGCCCTACGTGATGCGCGAAATCCACGAGATGCTGAAACGTCTGGGCAAGCGTTCGGAGTATTTCGAAATGGATTCTGCCTACGGGCATGATGCGTTCCTGGTGGAGTACCGCAAGATGATACCGCCCCTCCGGCGTCTCATGCAGCAACTGGAGGAGGAGTGCGAATGACACCGGTCATCGAAGTGCAAGACGTACACAAGACGTATCGGCTGGGGAAGACGCATGTGCACGCCCTACGCGGGGTTTCACTGAAAGTATACCCGGGCGAGTTCGTGGCGATTATGGGACCTTCGGGCTCGGGCAAGTCGACCTTCATGAACATCATCGGCTGTCTAGACCGCCCCACGAGCGGCTCGTATCGGCTGGACGGCGTGGAGGTAGCCAAGCTCAACGACAATCAGCTGGCGGAGATTCGCAACCGCAAGATTGGCTTCGTGTTCCAGCAGTTCAACCTGCTGCCGCGTGCCACTGCCCTGCGCAACGTGGAGCTGCCCCTGCTGTACAATGGGCGGTTCCGTGACCGCCATGAGCGGGCGAAGCGCGCGCTGGAGGCGGTCGGCTTGGGGCATCGCCTGAACTCCCGCCCCAACGAGCTGTCGGGCGGGGAGCAGCAGCGCGTAGCAATCGCCCGAGCGCTGGTGAACGAGCCGTCGGTGATTCTGGCGGACGAGCCGACAGGCAACCTCGACTCGCGTCGTGGCGAGGAGATTATGGCGATTTTCCAGCGACTAAACGACGAGGGCAAGGTGATTGTGCTGGTCACTCACGAGTGGGACATCGCCCGTCACGCAAAGCGTATTGTACGCTTCCGCGATGGCAAGATTGTGGGCGATGAGCCCGTTACGGAGCGCTTGATCGCTGAGGAGGTGCTCAAGACACTGCCTGCGCTGGAGGATGAAGAGGAGGAAGAGGTGGTGACCGCCTGATGGGGAAAGCTACCTGAGAAGAGAGCCGTTCCTGATAGATAAGGGGGCTGCCCGTCCCGCTGAGGACAGGGCAGAGGATTTTTGGCGCGTCTGGAAGCGGAGAGAAGAGCGGTCGTATGGGCGAGAGGAGGTGCGCCCTGTGGAAAAGATTGCTATCTTTATTGACGGTCCCAACCTGACCTACACGATGCAGCAGCTGGGTTGGGACATCGATTTCGGAAAACTGTTGCGTTACTTCTCGCGAGGCGGCAGGTTGCTACGTGCCTTCTACTATGCGTCGCGCCGAGAGGGCGAGTTCGACCCGATGCTGAGCTTCTTGGACTACCTGGACTATAACGGCTACACGGTGGTTACGAAGCCACAGAAGCGCTACTACAATCCCGCTACGGGACAGTACGAAATCAAGGGCAACATGGATATCGAACTCGCCATCGACATGCTACTGCTGGCAGACCACATCGACCGCGCGGTGCTGTTCAGTGGGGATGGCGACTTTCGGCGGCTGGTAGAGGCGGTGCAGATGAAGGGAGTGCGCGTCGTGGTAGTGAGCACTATCCGCACGCTTTCCCCGATGATTGCCGACGAGCTGCGCCGCCAGGCAGATGAGTTCATTGACCTCGCGGATGAAGAAGTAAAGCGCGAGATTATTCGCGCCTGAGGTGGGCGATGACCGCATCTCCACGCTGGCGGAAGCTGTTGCGAGCCAGCCTGCTGGTGCTCGCGGTAGGGGGGGTGTTGCTGGTTGTGCCTTTGCCCCTGGTTCCCGCCAGCGTGTTGACCTACCGACAGGCGCTGGTGGTCTTTGGCATCGTGGTCGCGCTGGGTAAACTCCTCTATGATACCCTCTTTTACGACCACTACTGGCCTTAGGGGGTGGTTTGTTCAAAGCGCGTGAATGACAAAACATGTTATGTGAACGTGTCCCTCAAACGACACTCACGGCGCTCTCGGGCACGCAAATCCACGCCCTCGTGCAACGTTCCTGCCAGCTCTGTCCACTACCTATCAAGGGGTGCGGGCGACGACACAGCCACTCCGAAGTCGTTTAAAAATTGGGGGGTATACTCAGCGTGAAAACCGCCTGCCGATGGGAGAAACCTGCGCAGGCAGGCTTCCTCCCTTCGTAGCCCTCATTTCGGTGGTAGTCGGGGGGTATACACGAATCCAGTTTCCCCCGATTGAAATCGGGGGCTATGGAGAGATGAAATCCGCCTGCACGGATTGGAGAAACCTGTGCAGGTTTCTCCTCTTCGTAGCCCATCGTTTCAACAGTGAGTGGGCGAATCTCCTGATAAAAGCGTGAGTTCAAACATCCTCCCTGCCGTTTGACTTCGGGGGCGTGGTTGTGCTATAAAAATAGTCAGCTGCCCACGTAACCCTTGGGAGGGCAAGGCTCCTGCCGGGGCGTCTGCATGTCATGCGGAGCAGGAGCGAGGGAGGGACATGAGACCCTCCAATGCGCTCGGGGTGACGCCGGGAATGGAGAGGTGGCTTCGGTGGTACCGCTTCCCCTGTCATGCTGAGCAGCAGGAGAAGCATCTCAGAGATTCTTCGCTGCGCTCAGAATGACAAGGGTGTACGGCACGAGAGTGCATCTGACGAGCCCTACAGCGCGTTGTGAAGCACGTGAGTGCTTCCTTCTTGATAAACTGCGTAGACTTCGAAATGACAGGGCGAGACCCTTCGATACGCTCGAGGTGGCACAGGGGTAGTGGGTAAACTACCGCATCGCAACGGTGTCGCCTCTCCACGCACTATAAGTGAGAACAAAAAGGATGGAAGGAATATGGCGAAACGAATGCTCTTCACGTCTGAAAGTGTGACCGAAGCGCATCCAGACAAGCTGGCGGACCAGATTAGCGACGCGATTCTGGACGAGTGCTTAAAGCAAGACCGTGAGGCGAACCTGCCGATCGAGGAGTTCTCGCGAGTCGCCATTGAAACGTTGCTCACTCGCGGGCTGGCGGTAGTGGCGGGGGAGCTGACCACGCACGGCTACGTGGAAATCCCTGACGTAGTGCGAAAGACTATCAATGATGTGGGCTACACGCACACCGACTACGGCTTCGATGGCGACACGACAGGGGTGATGGTCGCTATTCAGAAGCAGTCGCCCGACATCGCGCAAGGGGTCAACACGGGCGGCGCGGGCGACCAGGGCATGATGTTCGGCTACGCCTGCACCGAGACCGAGCAGCTGATGCCCTTGCCGATAACCATCGCTCATCACCTCACGCGCCGTCTGGCGGAGGTGCGTAAGGCACATCCCGAGCTGGGCTTGCGCCCCGATGGCAAGTCGCAGGTCACCGTAGAGTATGTGGACGGCAAACCGTTCCGCATCGATACCGTGCTCATCTCCGCGCAGCACGAGCCACACCTCAGCCAGCAGGACGTGATGGACATCGTGCGCGAGCATGTGCTAGAGCCCGTACTGGCGCACTACAGCCCCTACAACAAGGGGGACTATCGCTTCCTGTGCAACCCCACGGGGCGATTTGAGATTGGGGGACCGCAGGCGGATACGGGCGTCACCGGGCGCAAGATTATGGTAGATACCTACGGGGGCATGGCGCGTCACGGCGGCGGCGCCTTCTCGGGCAAAGACCCCACTAAGGTAGACCGCTCTGCGACCTACATGATGCGCTATGTCGCCAAGAACATTGTGGCGGCGGGACTGGCAGAGCGCTGCGAGCTGCAGATTGCCTACGCCATCGGCAGGGCGGAGCCGGTATCTCTCGCCATCGAGTGCTTTGGCACGAACACCATTCCGGAGGAGCAAATACTCAAGCGCGTGATGGACATCTTCGACTTCCGCCCGCGCTCCATCATCCGCGACTTGGGGCTGCTCACGGAGAACGTGTGCTATCTCTGCACGGCGAAGAACGGGCACTTCGGGCATGCCGAATTTCCCTGGGAGCGGACAGACAAGGCGCATCTGCTCAAGTGAGCCGAGAGGTATGGACGACGTGGAGCGGGTCATTGAGGAGTTTCTGGAGGGCAAGCCGCGCGCATCCACCCTGCGTGAGCTGCGTCAGGCGCTGGAGCTGAGGCTGCGTCGGCTAGAAGAAGACCCCTCCACGCCGCCTGAACAGCTTCAGGAGCTGCGCGAACAGGTGCGCGTGCTCTACGAAGAGGAGCTGATTACACAGTTCGTCGAAGACTCCATCCGCTTCACGCTGGGTGCTGACGCCATACAGCGACACATCGGGGAGGACTGAAGGGGCGACGGTGAGGATGTTTGCTCTGAACTTCTATCCTGACATCTATGAGAACCTGTTGCGCAATCATCGCAAGACCGCGACCATCCGCCTGGGCGATAAGACCGACAAGTATCGCGCGGGACAGCTGGTGTGGGTGACGGTGGGCAATCGCTTCGCCCGACGCCACAAGCTGTTCACTGCCATCATTGACCGCGTAGAAGTGAAGCCGCTGGCAGAGCTCACTCCGCGCGATATCAGCCGCGAGAACCCCGAGTTCCGCACCGCCGAGGAGGTGCGCGACCTGCTCGAGCGCATCTACGACCGTCCCCTCGCCATGGAGGAGATTGTGACCGTCATCTACTTCTCCCCCGTCGAGGAGTAGCGTGTGCGCCACCGCCTGCTCGGTGCATCGTGACGAGATCACTCACGGCGTCCTGCCTGCGCTCCCGCGCGAAGGCGATACGCCTGTGCGTGGATTTCACGCGCTGCCTGAACCATTTCCGGGTAAGGAGTATCGGTAATCGTCACGAAGCCGATGTTGTAGTTTTCGCCGTCGAACCAGCGTCCCGTCAGCGGCTGGTCGTTGTACTGGAACCAGTGGCAGCCGACGAAGTTGGGATGGGTCAATACGCTGACGAGGTAATCCCTGTACATGCGGGCACGGTCTTGCTGATCCTTGGCGGCGACCAGTCCCGTGTGGAACATGCCTCTGTCCAGAGCGCCGAAGTGGAACTCGCCGATGATGGCAGGCTTGTCCAGCCTCTCCACGATGGCGTATCGCTCGCGCTCCACACGCGGCGCATAGATGTTGAAGCTGATGACGTCGCAGTATTCTGCTGCGGCTTCCACCGCGTCGGGCCCATACCAGGCGAAGCGACATCCCAAGTAAAGATGATTGGGCGCCATCTCCTTGAGTACGTTCCGCACCGTGCGGAAGTACTGCCTCGCTAGGCTCTTCACAAACGCAGCGAAATCCTGCCGACGGGCGTCGTTGGAGGGCGGTTGTAGCCTTTGCGGCTTCTCCAGCTCCTCCCAGCTGGCGAAGGAGGCGCCCCATGCGGCGTTCAACCGCTCGATTTGCCCGTATTTCTGGCGCAACTGCTGCACGAAGGCACGCTTGGCGGGGGAATTTGCAGCGTCCTCCTGCAGAGCGCCATACGCCAGCCCGTAGCGACCGCCCTCTTCGCCCGTGCCTGCCCAGCTGAGCTCGTTGTCCACAAAGTAACCGATGCACCAGGGGTCATTGCCGATGCGCTGCACGACGGGGCGCAGGGAGTTACGCACGCTCTGCTCGAACTTGGGGTCAAACGGGTCATGCATCCTGCCCCAGTAGTCGCTGCCGCTGGCGACGCGCGCATGGTCGCCGCCGATGTGTGCTGTGCCCACGTAGGGCACTTTGCCGTTGCGGTAGAAGTCCCAGTCCGACCAGTTGGCGATGGTATTGAAGCCCCATGAGCGCAGGCGGCGCAAGGTCACGTCCATCCAGACTGGCTTAAAGTTCTCCCCATACTTGCGCTGCAGGTTGAGCGCGTACCAGTTGATGGTCTTGCCTTCCTTCACGGGACCGGAGTGTACGCCGGAGTGGTAGCCGATGTGCCGTGCGAGCGGGCTGCCCTCCTCTGGAAGCCAGGTGAACATCTGCTCGCGCCCTGTGATGAAGGTCGGGTCGCCCGTGTGTACGCAGTCCATGCCCAGCGACACGAACAAGGTGCCTGCTGGCGTCACCAGCCACCACTTGCCTCCGTGTTTGGCGGTGCGGAAGTAGCCCGTCGCCTGCAGGCGAGGGCCGTCCTTCCAGCCGCCATACTGGTCGCGGTCGGGGAGGGAGGGGTTGCGTCTCAGCTCCTGCTCTTCCTGCTGGCGTCTGCGTTGCAGGTCGTTCTCGCTTTTCACTTTGCCGGGCCAGTCGCCGCCTGCCCACTGACCGAAGCGGTCAACGATGCCCTGAAGAGGCACGTCGCCGTCTATCAGGCGGATGTTGTCTATCTGCAGCTTGATGGGCTTGGGAGGGCGATGTAGGAACACCTGAAACGCCACGATGTGGCTCAGGTTCAGCCGATGCGGGTTGGACACGCCCAGCAGAGTGCCGCCTCCGCGCACAAGCGGCGGAAGCCCCCTCATGCCGTAGTCCATCGGGTTGAACGCTAGAGGAATCACGTAGGTCTGCGTCTCGCCTGCGCCGATGGTAGTGG
>JANWXG010000129.1:0-6478 GCA_025057335.1 bacterium
GAGGGGGCAGGCAGGTTGCCATCGCAGGTTGTACCTTCCGCAACATCGGCACGGTGGGGGTCATCATTGAGGGCGGGGGCGAACATCGAGTGCTGTCGAGTGACTTCACCGACCTGGGCGACGGGGGCGTGCAGGTCTCGGGCGGCGACCGTCACACGTTGACCCCTTGCGGACACGAGGTGGTCAACTGCCTGTTTACCCGTTTCAGTCGCTGGAGCCGAACCTATCGCCCCGCTGTGCTAGTAGGGGGCGTAGGCGTGCGCGTGGCGCACAACCTGATGTATGATGCCCCGCACAACGCCATCTTGCTGGGGGGCAACGACCACCTCATCGAGTTCAACGAAATCCACCATGTGTGTACTGAAACGGGCGACGCGGGCGCCTTTTACATGGGGCGCGACCTCACCCAGCGCGGCACGGTCATCCGCTACAACTACTTTCACGACCTTGGCAAGTCGCTGCAGGCGGATACGTTCGTGGACGTGATGGCGGTATACTTAGATGACTGCACGTGCGGAATCACCATCTTCGGCAACCTCTTCGTGCGAGCGGGGCGCGCTGCGATGATTGGCGGCGGACGCGATAACAGCGTGGAGAACAACATCTTCGTGGAGTGCGACCCAGCGGTGCACGTAGACGCGCGGGGGCTGGGATGGGCGATCTTCTGGTTCGATGGACGTGATAGCACGCTGATGGACAGGCTCAAAGCCGTGCCCTACCAGCAACCCCCGTGGAGCGAGCGCTACCCCGAGCTGGTGAACATCCTGCAAGACGACCCCGCCGTACCCAAAGGCAACAGGATTGTGCGCAACATCTGCGTGGGCGGGCGCTGGATCGACCTGTACGACAACCTGAACGAGCAGATCGTGACCATTCGCGACAACATGGTCAACGAAGAAGTGGGGCTGGAGATGACTCCTCGCGGAGTGCGTTTGCGCAAAGGGTCGCCTGCCCTGCGAAGGGGCTTTCAGCCCATCCCGTTTGAAAAAATCGGCTTATATCGCGATGCCTATCGGAGACGCTTGCCATGAGAGTGGGATACCTGTGGACGCTGTGCCTGCTGATTCTGGCGTGGAGCGCGTCTGCCGAGGAGCTATCGGTGCGCCGGGGAGACTACGAGGCGCGTCTGGGCGTGAACGGTCTGGAGGTGCGCTATCGGGGCGTGCCCGTAGTGGTTGGCAGCAGCTTCAGCCTGTTCAAACCGCGCTACGAAGGCGCCCACTTCGCCACGACAGACATCCGGTCGTTTGCACCCCGACGGGAAGGCGACCGCCTGACGACTGCGGGGCGCATTCCTCCCGACGGCGCCGAGTTTAGCCATCAGGTGCTCGTCACGGAGGATGGGGTGCAGGTATGGTTTAGCCTGCGCCTGCCTCCGCAGGAGCAGCCGCTTCCTCTGGAGCTCGCCCTGCTGATGTTTCCGCCAGAGGAGTTCGCAGGGGGTAGATACGCCCTGCACACGCCGTTCGGGCAGGGGCGCGCCCAGCTGCTTCCCCTGCAAAAGCCAGCGACCTCCGCCCCGGGTACCTTGCAGATAGCGGGCGGCGTGCGCGAGATGACGCTCACAGGGCGGCGCGTGCAGCTCTCCCTGCGCGTGCTGAGCGACACGCCCGCCGTGTTCTACGACATGCGCTCGCGCGATTTCCCCGAGCCGCAGCGAGTGTACTGGCTGTTGTTCAGCCGCCCCCTGCAGGAGGGTGAATGGCGATGCGGCGTGCAACTGCAGGCGAAGCTACTGGAAACCCAGGCGCCCTTCGGCAAAGGGGCGGGCAGGCTCACGCTAAGAGAGGGGGGCAGGCAGGTGCAGGTGAGCCGAATCTTCGTGCAGTCGGGCGCGCATCCCGTCGAGAAGGCAGCCGCCCGCGAACTCCAGCAGACCCTGCTCCAGATGACGGGACAGGAGGTTCCCCTCGCAGAGGGCAACGGCGACGACCTCCCTGCGCAGGGCGTGCTCTACGTTGGCAGGAGTGAGCAGGCGAAGGCGCGCGGCTTATACGCTGAATCCGAGTTTGATCCACTGGGTACCGACGGCTTGCTGATTCGCCTCCGAGGGGGCAACCTGCTGGTCGCGGGGGGCGGCTATCGCGGCACGGTGTACGCCGTCTACCGCCTGCTGGAGCGGCTCGGCTGTCGATACTACTCTACCGAGTTAGAGGTCCTCCCGCGTCGCGCCACGCTGGAGATACGCGCCCCTCTGGAGGTTGTGGACAAACCTGCCTTCGAGTGGCGCGCGATGTGGGGCAGGGTTCTGCCTATGACAGCAGGTCTCTCGCCTGGCGAATGGGAGGCAAAGGTGGGCGAGGTAGACCTGCCCAAGATGATGGCGATTCCGCCGCGCGGCTTCTGGCACCACACGATGGGCTTCCTGCTACCCGCGCAGAACGTGCCGAAGGAGTACCTCGCCGAAATCGGCGGTGAGAGGCGCATCACCGAACCACACCTGCAGCAGTACTGCCTCTCCCATCCCGACCTGCAGCGGGCGATGACCGACGCCGTGCTGAAGTGGATCGAGAGCGACCCCGACCCCATATACTACCCCGTGCACTACGGCGACACGGGGCAGTTCTGCCAGTGCCAGCGGTGTAAGGCGTGGTACGAGGAGCACGGCAGCCTTACCGATGCCGTCATCTGGTTCAATAACCAGATTGCGCAGGAGGTTGCGAGGCGCTTCCCAGGCAAGTTCGTCACCACGCTGGCATACTGGGCGACGCGCAAACCGCCCGTACGGGAGCGCCCCCTGCCTAATCACCTCATCATCTTCTGCGCGATTGTGGAGTGTCAGGCGCGACCGTGGTCGCACCCAGTGAACATGAGGTTCAACGTCATCCCCGACCTGGAGCGATGGATTGCCCTGCACCCGCTGGGCGCCCAGGGCATTATTACCTTCGAGTACCCGACCACCTACCACTTCGTTGGCTACCCCTACCCCGCCCTGTACGCCTTCGCGGAGAACCTGAAGTACTACAAACGGTTGGGCATTCGGGGAGTGTACATCTGCGGTTTGAGCGATGGACACCTGATACATCTCTACTCTTACGTGATGCCACGCCTGATGTGGAACCCCGACGCGAACCTGCAGCAGCTCATCGAGGAATTCTGCCAGGCGTGGTACGGCAAAGCGTGGCAGCCGATGCGCGACTACGTTCGCCTGCTGCACGAGAGCGCCTTCGCTTCGCGCAGCGAGGGCGTCATGGACTGCCACGCGGGACCAGGACAGCAGTTCTTCCGTGAGCTGTTCACGCGCGAGTGGCTGGATAGGAAGGTCTACCCGCTGTTCAGGCGCGCCGAGCAGCGGGCGGAGAACGACCTGATTCTGCGACGAGTCTGGCGCGAGAAGTGGGGCGTGCTGTTCACTGACCTGTTCCTGCACATGCAGCAGGGGCGCGACCTCGTGCCCGACAGCAGCGAACGGGGCTACACACGCCAAATGCCCTCACTCGACTCCTACGTGCGCCTCGCCGAGCTGTTGCGCCTGACGCGCCAGCTGGAACGCAGCTGGGTGGTGGAACCGCAGCAATGGCGGCGGTTTACCCTCTCCGACCTGATTGGCTTCGAGCCGACGCGCCAGCCCTGGTGGGAGTGCCCACGAGTCGGGCAGCTGATGGAAGACCCACAGAGCCTGTACGAGCAAGAGCAGCGCGCCTTCAGCGAGGAGGAGGTGGCGCGTTACCTCGTGCGGCTGGAGAGCCCCCATCTGATGGTGGACCTCGTGCCCAACCTGGGCGGCAGAATCTGGAGACTCTACTCCAAGGCTCATGGGAAGGATATCCTGTGGCGCAACAGGCTAGAGTGGCGCCTGCTACGGTCAGGACATCGAGGCGACCAGTACCTCAACTACGGCGGTTACGAGGAGTACGTCGGTGAGCGATTTGGCTCGCCCGGCTGGTCGGAGCGCTACGAGTGCGCCCTCTCCCCCAACAGGCGCAGCGCCACGCTGACCACGACCCTGCGCAACGGCTTGCGGGTGACGCGCGTAGTGACCCTCTCTGACGCGGAGCCATCGCTGACTATCGAAACGCGCGTGGAGAACAGGTCGAATCAGCCCATACCCGACGTCGTGCTGCGCACGCATCCGCAGTTTCAGGTGGAACGCGAGGGATTGACCCTGCTGGTGCGCAACGCGCAGGAAGAGTGGCAGGAACGCGCGGTCACAGGTGAAACCTTCCTAAGCGGTGTGGAAATGCCTGCGGGTGCGTGGGGGCTAAGGGACAGAAGTGGCGTCCTTCTGTTGAACGAGTTCGACCCGTCGCAGGTGCGCCAGTGCTACCTGTACACCTCGCCCTACTTCTCCAACCTAGAGCTGTTCTCGCAGCCGAAGACGCTAGCGCCTGGGGAGAGCCTGGTGCTGCGGCATCGATATGTGCTCCGCCTCCCTTGAGAGCGAGGAGCAGGGGAACGGCGTACCGCTGCCCAAAAGTAAGCGCAAGGAGGTGGAGAGATGGTGCGTGACGCCCTGATACGCTGGATAGAATCGCACACAGAGGAGATGATTGCCGATCTGCGCGCGCTGCTGCAGTGCGAGAGCGTCAAGAGCGAACCTCTACCAATGGCGCCCTTCGGCAGGGGCGTGCGTCAGGCGTTTGACCGCGTGCTGGAGTTCGGCGAGCGATACGGCTTCCGCACCAAGGACTACGACGGCTACGCCCTGCATCTGGAGATAGGCGAGGGCGAGGAGATTGTGGGCACTCTGAGCCACGTGGACGTGGTGCCGCCGGGCAACGGATGGAGTGTGCCCCCGTTTGAGGGAGTGTTGCGCGACGGATACCTGTACGCACGCGGAGCGCAGGACGACAAGGGTCCTACCGTTGCGGTGCTCTACGCGGCAAGGGCCCTGCGCGAGCTGGGGCTACCCCTGCGCAAGCGTATCCGTCTGATTGTGGGCGGCGATGAGGAGAGCGGCTGGGAGTGCATGAAGCACTACTTCCAGCACGAGCCAGAACGCCCCTCCTGTGGTTTTACGCCCGACGGCGACTGGCCGTTAGTGTATGCTGAGAAGGGCATTGTAAACCTGCAGCTGGAGAAGATGGTGTCGCGTCCCGATGCCCTGCCCCGCGTGGAGTGGGCGCGGGGCGGCGAGCGAGCCAACATGGTTCCCGACCGCGCGGAGGCGTTCCTACGGGCGACAGAGGAACAGGCAGGCGCGATTCAGGACGCCCTGGCGGGCATGGAAGAGATCGTCACGACGGCAGAAGAGGATGGCGTGCTGGTAGTCGCGCGAGGAAGGTCGGCGCACGGCAGCTCGCCGCAGGAGGGCGTGAACGCAGTCGCCCGCCTGCTGAACGCGCTGGAGCGTCTGCAGCTGCCTGAGGAATCCCTCTGGCTGGACACGGTGCGCAGGTGGGCGAACCATCTGGACGGCTCGGCGCTGGGCATCGCGCATCGGGATGAAGTGTCGGGCGCAACGACGACGAACCTGGGAGTGTTCTCCTACGACGGCTCAAAAGCGAGCTGCACGGTGAACGTACGTTACCCGGTCACGTGGTCGCTGGACGCTCTGCTTGCTCAGCTGCAGCCCGCGATTGCGCCGACGGGCTTCTCGCTGGCGAACCACTTCGGCATCGCGCCCCTGTATGTGCCGCTGGAGACGCCGTTTCTGCAGACCATCCTGCGCGTGTATCGCGAGGAGACGGGCGATGACAAGCCTCCGCGCACGATGGGCGGGGGCACTTACGCCCGCGCCACCCCCAACATCGTGGCAATCGGCACAGGATTTGAGGGGGACGGCGCAGCGCACGAGCCCGATGAGCGCATCGCCGTCAGCACTCTGCAGAAGATGACGCTCATCTACGCACGCATCCTGTACGAACTGGCGCAGTGAAAGGAGGTTTCACGTGCAATCCTCGGTCTGTTTGACGGGAACGCGGCGGGTGGAGTGCCTGCCTGTGGAGGAGCCCCAGCCACAGCGAGGCGAGGCGCTGGTGCGCGTGCTGCAGGTGGGCATCTGTGGCTCCGACCTGCATCTGTTCCGCGACGGCGCAATTGGCGACCTGAAAGCCTCACTGCCGTTCGTGCTGGGACATGAGGCGATGGGCGTGGTGGAAGAGGTCACCTCGCCCGAATACGCGCATCTGGTGGGCAGGCGCGTCGCTATCGAGCCAGCCATTCCCTGCCTGCGCTGCGAGTTCTGCCTGCGGGGCGACCTCAACCTCTGCCCCAACCACTTCTTCTTAGGGCTGCCTCCAAGACCAGGTGCGATGCAGAAGCGTATCGCCCATCCGGCGCATTTGCTGGAGCCTGTGCCTGACCATCTGAGCGATGCGGAAGCCGTGCTGCTAGAGCCGTTAGCCATCGCGCTTCACGCGGTAGACCTGGGCAAAGTGCGCACGGGCACTTCCGCCGCGATACTGGGCTGTGGCACGATGGGATTGTGCACGCTAATGATACTGAAGCAAATCGGTGTGTATCCCCTCTTCTGCACTGACCTGCTGGAGCATCGCCTGCAGATGGCGCGGGAGCTGGGGGCAGACGAAACGGTCAA
>JANWXG010000129.1:6488-7337 GCA_025057335.1 bacterium
CGCGGCGCAGGCGGACGTTATCGCCGAGGCGCGGCGGTTCACAGGAGGCAGAGGCTTCGATTACGTCTTCGAGTGCGCTGGCGTGGACGAGACGCAGTGGCAGGCGGCTCCCCTCGCAGCGCCAGGCGGCAAGTGCCTCATCGTAGGCACGAACCCGTCGGGGCATGTACGGCTGGAAGGTTCTGCCGCGCGGCGCAAAGGGCTGACTATCTTCATGGTGCGCCGCTCCCGCCTCACGCTCAAACGCGCGATGACCCTAGTGGAACAGGGACGTGTGCCTCTGGGGAAGCTATCCACGCACGTTTTCCCCATGACGCAGTGTCAGCAGGCGTTCGATACCGCAGTAGAGTATCGAGACGGTGTGGTAAAGGCGTTTATTCGCGTGGAGTAGCCCCTGACCGTCTGGAGGGCGAACCTGCTGGTGAGCCGAGATTCCCCTCCCTCGCCTCCCTGTGAACGGGAAGGAGAACGGCTCGGCAGGAGCCTCGCCCTCCAGCTCTCTGTTATTGCCTGTGCCTCCTGTCATTCTGAGCGGAGCGAAGAATCTCTGACCCTTCATTGCGCTTGACACGATAGGGGCGAAGAGATGCTTCGCTAGCGCTCAGCATGACAGAGAAACGGTTCGGCGGATCTGCCCTGCATGCAACACAAGGCAGGCTTCGCGCAGACGAGAACAGTTTCGGTCTCAGGCGCGTGATGATACCCTCTTCCTCCGTCCCCCTTCTCCCAAAAGGAGAAGGGAGATGTTGTGGGCGTGTCAATCGACAGCAGCACACAGTGGTGTGCCCCCTCCCTGTCCCAATGGGAGAGGGAGGAGGTGAGGCGAACTTGCGTATCGGCTCGGCAGGA
>JANWXG010000012.1 GCA_025057335.1 bacterium
AAGTGGTTCGCAGCGATACTCCCCTTACCTCCCTGATGGCGCAGGGGCGAGCATCTCACGCTCTCCACACGCCCTGCCTCCTGCGCGCGCAGCACTATCTGTGCTCCCACGCGCTGCCCGCGCGCGGCAGAGACCACCACCTCACGGCGCGCCCCAGCAGGCGGCGGCGTATCGCGAAACACGTTGTGCAGGGCGTGCGTGCACCACCACGACACGCTCTGGGAAGCTAGAGCGGATAGCGCAGCTAGCAGACACACCAACTGGCGACACCTCCGCAACAGCGTTTTTGCGTTGCACCAATCTTTCTCAGCTGAGGCTTGGGGTTCCTGCTAGTTCCGCGCAGATGCAACGCCTGGATGAGGGGAGGATGCTTCACCGTCGGTTATCATAACAATAAATGTCACCCTGAGCGGTGCGAAAGGTCTCAGAGATGCTTCGCTCACGCTCAGCATGACAGAGAGACGGCTCGGCAGGAGCCTCGCTCTCCAGGCTGTTTGTCAGGGAGAAGCACTCGTTCACTACGAGCTCTTCGTTCGTCATGCGCACTTGAGCAGGCTAAAGCCTACACTACGAGCACGTAGGTTTGTCGAGGTGCATTCCAGTATGTCTCGTCATGCTGAGCGACAGCAAAGTATACCTCAAACCACTTCGCTCCGCGCAGGATGGCAGCAAAGCGAAATTCGAAACGCCCGCTCTAAACGAGCACACTGACACCAAACAAATCGGCAATCGCAGAGGAGCGCACCACTCACTCCCTCCTCGGGGCGGGACGCTCTTCAAAGTAGTGCAGATTTTCCCCCTCCAGCACGTGTCGGCGGAAGGTTTCGAGCATCTGTTCCGCCTCGGAGCGCAGCCGAAAAGTGCCTTTCACCTCGCCCTGCCACACGTCCTGCTGTACCCAGTCGGGCACGGGAAGGAATACCACTGGCTCTGGAGTCTCTACCTCCACGCTCAGGATGAGCGGTGCGCCCGGCGTATCATGCCAGAACACGAACTCCAGCACGACGCTGCGTGGGGTGTAGTGCGCGCTACCCATCTGCACCTCGCGCATCTGCATCGCCTCTTCAAAGGCTTTGCGGTCGAAGTGTCCGATGGGCGGCGGCTGCTTGTGTTGCAGAGCCTCCAGAATCTGTTTGCGGGCGGCGTTGGTGAACTCACGTAAGGTCATCCTCATCACCTCTGGCTACCATTCAGCCACTGGCGCAGCTCCTCCATGCTTTGCTGGTAGTTCTCCATCTCCTGCTGCAGCTCCTGTAACGTCTCCAGCAGGCTCGGGGGCGCTTCGGGCGCACTCAAGGGCTGGGAGTGCAACAACATCATCCTGTCATGCAGCACGTCCAGGTCTACCAGCCAGCGTTCCACCTGCGCTTCGATCTGCTTCGCCTGCATCAGGGCGCGGTTGCGCTCGCGGTCGGCTTGCTCCAGCTGCTGTAGCATCTGGTCGTAGGTCTGTGCGATATCGAGCTGCCTCTGCTGGCGGTACCACCAGCTCACCCCCGTATACCACAGCCGCTGCCACCAGCGGCTCGGGGGCAGGTGCACGAGGATACGGTCCTGCACGAGCAGGTGTTCGTAGATACCTTCCTGCAAGCGCTGCAGCCGTTGGGGAAGTTCGCGCAGCCCCTGCTTGCCATGCTCAGGCAGCGAGCGATAGGCGCGTAGCACTTTCGCCACACGCTCTTTCGCCCGACGCCACAACGCCTGAGTGCGCTCGTGGCGTAGCCGTCGCCTTTGCCAGCGCTGCCACCTCTCCCACAGCTCGCGCAGGAAAGACACAGGATGCCCCCTTCATAACACAGGCTTGCGCCGATGCCAGTCGGTCGCCTGCTCGTAAGTGTATGCCACGCGCAGGACCGTCTCCTCATCCCAGGGCTTGCCGATAATCTGCATGCCGATAGGCAGCCCGTCTTGAAATCCGCATGGCAGCGAGAGGGCAGGTAGCCCCGCGATGTTCACAGGGATGGTACACACATCCGCCAGCTTCATCGCCAGCGGGTCGTCCACCTTCTCACCGAGGCGGAACGCGACCGTCGGCGAGGTAGGAGTGAGCAGCACATCGTAGCGTTCGAAGGCGCGGTCGAAGTCACGCCGAATGAGCGTGCGCACTTGCTGCGCCTTGAGGTAATAGGCGTCATAGTAGCCTGCGGAGAGCGCGTAGGTGCCAATCATGATGCGCTGTTTCACCTCCGCGCCGAAGCCTTCGCCGCGCGTCTTCTCTACCATGCCGATATGCCCTTCCAGTTTCTGAGTGCGCCAGCCGTACTTGACCCCGTCGTAGCGGGCGAGGTTGGAGCTGGCTTCCGCAGGCGCGAGGATGTAGTAGCACGCCAGTCCATACTCCACATAGGGCAGCGAGGTCTCCTCAGCGACCGCGCCTGCCCCCTCCAGCACACGCACCGCATCGTGTATCGCTTGCGCCACCTCGGGCGCTACGCCTTGCGCGAAGAACTCCTTGGGAACGCCTATGCGCAAGCCCCTGACCTCAGGAACCAGTGCAGCAGTGAAATCGGGTACAGGCAGGTCTACGCTTGTGGAGTCGCGGCAGTCTTTGCCGCAGATAGCGTTGAGCAGAAGGGCGCAATCGGTCACATCCTTGGTGATAGGACCAATCTGGTCAAGCGAGGAGGCGTAGGCAATCAGCCCGTATCGGCTCACGCGCCCGTAAGTGGGCTTCATGCCCACCACGCCGCACATGGCGGCAGGCTGACGGATGGAGCCACCTGTATCCGAACCCAGCGCGGCGATACAGAGGTCGGCAGCTACCGCCGCCGCTGAGCCTCCGCTGCTACCACCGGGCACGCAGTCCAACTTCCAAGGGTTGCGCGTAGGGAAAAACGCCGAGTTTTCTGTCGACGAGCCCATTGCGAACTCGTCCATGTTGGTCTTGCCCGTGAACACGGCGTGCTGTTGCCTGAGCCGCTCCACCACGTGCGCATCGTAGGGCGGCACGAAGTTCTGCAGTATCTTCGACGCGCAGGTAGTGAGCACTCCGCGCGTGCAGAGGTTGTCCTTCAGGGCGATAGGAATGCCCGTGAGCAGCCCGGCTCCGTCGCCTGCTTGCAGCAGCCTGTCCGCTTCTTCTGCCTGCTGCAGGGCAAGCTCGGGCGTCAGCGTGATGTAGGCACGCACCCTCGGCTCAACCGCCTCGATACGTTCCAACACTGCCTGTGTGAGTTCACGACTGCTGACCTCGCGCCTGCGCAATAGGTGGTGTGCTTCATGAATAGTCAGCTGATGTAACTCGCTCATCGCTCCTCCGCACTCTCTTTTGTTCATGTTTGCATTCTGTTGGCGCCTCAGGTCACTTCGCTGCTTTCTTGCTCTCGGAAGGACGCCTTATCGTGAAGTGTGCCATTCTGCCCCCTTATCATTCCGAGCGTCAGCGAAGAATCTCGGAGATGCTTCGCTTGCGCTCAGCATGACAACACTGGAGGGTCGCGCTCCGTCGCGACCGCTGAACCCCGACGGCTCGGCGGGAGCCTTGCCTTCCACCCTGTCATTCTGAGCGAAGCGAAGAATCTCACCGCTTGCTCGGCAGAGATGCTTCGCCTGCGGCTCAGCATGACAGGAGAGAGGCTCGGCGGGAGCCTTGCCTTCCACCCTGTCATTCTGAGCGAAGCGAAGAATCTCCGAGATGCTTCACCCCGCTCCGCATGACAGGAAAAGAACGAGATGCTTTGCTTGCGCTCAGCATGACAACACTGGAGGGTCGCGCTCCGTCGCGACCGCTGAACTTTTTGTCGTTCTGTCCTCTTGTTGTTCTGAAGTCTACGTTGTTTGTCCAGGAGAAGCACTCACGTGCTTCACTACGAGCCTAAACAGTTTGTCGGGCGCCATGTTGGTAGTAGCGCACGTGAGTGCGCCTCCTGTCATTCTGAGCGAAGCGAAGAATTCCGGAGATGCTCCGCTCGCGCTCAGCATGAGATATTTGGAATGGGATGGAGCGCATCCCTCCGAACGACATAGCAGAAGCCTCACCCAAAAACTTCGTAGTCAGCCTTCACCATTATACCGTCTTTTCACAGCAGCGCCGTCACCGCGTGAACGCACGCTGCACTTTGGCAATGGCGGTGGCGATGTCTGCCATATCTTCCTCATCGCCCAGCAACATGTTCTGATACAGCCACACCGCCTCCTCGTAACAGGCGCGCTCGCACACAGGGCAGTGCACTCGCGAGTAGTCCTTGAGCGCGCTCCGCTGGCAGAGGTCTGTGGAGTTGGGGCGGTTCGTGAACACCTTCTCCTTATAAAGCGGCACGTAGCCTGTGGTGCAAGGAACACCCTCCGCGTTGAGCGCTTTCACGAACTCTTCGCGCGACCTGCCCCCAAACGCTTCCCTGTTGTACCGAAAGATATAAAGGTGGTATGCATGGCGCGTCACGCGCGGGTCGGGGCGCGGCGGACGAATACCTGGAATCTGGGCGAGCATTTCGCTGAGCTTCTGCGCGTTCTGAGTGCGTCGTTCGGTCTGCTCGGGCAGGCGTTGGAGCTGACACAGCAGAATCGCCGCCTGAAACTCAGTCATGCGGAAGTTACTGCCCAGCACGTGGTGTTCGTACCAACGCCCCCCGCGAACCCTACCCACGTTGTGCACTGACCACACCATGTCCGCCCAGTGCGGGTCGTCCGTGAGCACTGCGCCGCCCTCACCGGAGTTCAGGTTCTTGCTTGCTTGGAAGCTGAAGCAGCCCATGTCGCCGATAGCGCCAACCTTTCTCCCCTTCCACTCCGCCGCGTGCGCCTGCGCCGCATCCTCGATGACCAGCAGGTTATGTTTGCGGGCGACCTCCATGACGCCGTCCATGTCGGCAGGGCATCCCGCGATGTGCACGGGGATGATGGCGCGTGTGCGGGGGGTGATCGCCTCTTCGATTCTGGCGGGGTCGATGTTCAGGCTCTCCTCCTCCACATCTACGAACACGGGGGTCGCTCCCACGGCTAGCACCGCTGTCGCCGTGGCGATGAAGGTATATGGTGGCACAATCACCTCGTCACCACAGCCGATGTGTGCCGCACGCAGAGCGACCTCCAGCGCCGCCGTGCCGTTGGTCACGCACACCGCGAACTGCGCATCCTGAAAGCGCGCGAACTCCTCCTCGAACTGGCGTACCTTCGTGCCGCCAACAGACCACCACTGTCCGCTGCGCACTACCTCTAAGATGGCTTGCTCCTCTGACTCGTCGAACACAGGCCAAGGCGGCCAGGGGCGCGTGCGCACGGGGGTCCCCCCGTCAAGGGCTAACCTGTCTGCTGCGCTCACGGCCATTGCTCGGCGCCTCCTGCGGATGGTTTGTATCCAGATTCCGTGCAGGAGAAGAGATTACCTCCTCTCCATAGGTCATGCAGTGCTAATCGGTATGTTCTCCCCGAATTCACGATGGGGCGGCTGATGGAAGAATTTTTCCTGTTCCCTCTGCAAAACCCCTTGACACCCCCATATCTTGTGTGATATAAATAGAGCAGCCCAATATCTGGGCTAATACCCCATTGCCGGCAAGGGGGAGTGACAACGTGAAGTGCCCATACTGCGGTCACCCCGAGGACAGGGTGCTTGACTCGCGTCCCATCCGTGATGGTGAGGCGATTAAGCGACGGCGAGAGTGCCTAGCGTGTGGCAGACGCTTCACCACCTTCGAGGAAATCGAGGAGCTCAAGCTGATGGTGGTGAAAAACGACGGTAGGCGCGAGCCGTTCGACCGCAACAAGGTGTTGCGCGGGATGCAGGTCGCCTGTGAGAAGCGCCCGATTTCTATAGACGCCCTCGAGGAGATCGCAAACGAGATCGAGCAGTTACTCATCAATCGCGGCGAGCGGGAAGTTCGGTCGTCCGAGATTGGCGAGCTGGTCATGGAGCGGCTGAAGCAGCTGGACCAGGTGGCGTATGTGCGCTTCGCCTCCGTGTATCGCCAGTTCGAGGACGCCACGCAGTTCCGCGAGTTGGTGAACATGCTCATGCGCCAGCGACGCCAACAGCAGCAGAAGTAGCGTCGCCCTATCCTACCGCTATACTGAAAAAGGGAGGAGAGTTTTGCCAATGGAACCGACGAAGGAGCACTTCGAGTTGGAAATTCTCGAGGAGACTTCCCCGCCGGCGGAGGACATGTCGCTTGCAGTGACGGAGAAGCGCGCCCCCGGCTTGCGTTTCCCGCGCTACTTCACCCGCCCCGGCGTGCACCCCTTCGACGAGGTGCGCTGGGAACTGCGCACCGCCTCCATCACAGGCGAACGCGGTGAGGTGATTTTCGAGCAGAAGGATGTGGAGGTGCCCGAGTTCTGGAGCCAGTTGGCAACCAACGTCGTGGCTTCCAAATACTTCCGAGGGCAGCTAGGCAGTCCCCAGCGCGAGCGCAGTGTGCGCCAGCTCATCTCCCGCGTCGCCGACACTATCGCTGCCTGGGGACGCAAGGACGGCTACTTCGCCAGCGAAGAGGACGCGGACACCTTTCACAAAGAGCTCATACACCTTCTGCTGATGCAGAAGGCGTCGTTCAACAGCCCCGTGTGGTTCAACATCGGCGTGCCAGGCGAGCGCCCGCAAGCCAGCGCCTGCTTCATTAACTCCGTCGAAGACAACATGGAGAGCATCCTCGAGCTGGTCAAGACGGAGGGGATGCTGTTCAAGTACGGTTCGGGCACGGGCACGAACTTCTCGCGCCTGCGCTCCTCGCGTGAGCATCTGGCGGGCGGAGGCACCGCTTCGGGACCGGTCTCCTTCATGCGCGGCTTCGACGCCTTCGCAGGGGTCATCAAGAGCGGAGGCAAGACGCGCCGCGCTGCCAAGATGGTCATCCTCAACGCCGACCATCCCGACATCCTCGCCTTCATCCGCAGCAAGGCGGAGGAAGAGAAGAAGGCGTGGGCGCTGATTGAGGCGGGATATGATGGCAGCTTCAACGTGCCTGGCGGCGCCTACGATAGCGTCTCCTACCAGAACGCGAACCACTCCGTGCGCGTCTCCGACGCCTTCATGGAGGCGGCGGTGAAGGGCTTGCCCTGGCAAACGCGCTATGTTACGACGGGGGAGGTCGCCGATACCTACAACGCACGCGACCTGCTGCGCGAAATCGCGGAAGCCACGTGGATTTGCGGCGACCCCGGCTTACAATATGACGACACCATCAACAAGTGGCATACTTGCAAAAACACTGACAGGATTTACGCCAGCAATCCGTGTTTTACGGGAGACAGCCTCGTTTATACCAGCAAGGGGCTGATACCTTTCCGCGACCTGATGTTGCGCGTCGCGCAGGGCGAGACTTTCCTGGTGTACACGCACAACCGAACCGCCCCCGAACCGCACGAGGGCGTTCGCCTGAGCTCTCCCTCGCAGTTCATGGTAACAGGGGTCAACGAGGTATGGCGTCTGCGGTTCTCTAACGGTATTGAGGTTCGCTGCACGCCAAACCACCGCTTCTTCACGCTGAACCGAGGCATGGTGCGGGCGAACGAGCTCACTTCTGAGGACAGAGTGCTCGTTGTAGATAGCCCGTGCTTGCCTCTGGAGGCGTCATGGCGCATGCCCGCTCCCTCCGACTACCTGCAGCTGCGAGCGAAGGGCGAGCGATACGCCCATCTGAACCTGCCATCGGAGTGGTCGGAGCCGTTCGCGGAGATGCTAGGGCACCTGACAGGTGACGGCTCGTTTGTGCCCTCAAGCTCGATGGTTATCCTCATCTACGGAAGACCAGAAGACCAGGAATACCTGCTTCCCCGCCATCGTGCTGTGCTGGAAGCGTTGGGCTTGCACCCGCACCTCAGCAAGCAGCCGAATGGCGTCGTGCAAATGCGCGTGACCCGTAATGCTCTCAACCGCTTTCTGGAGGCGCTGGGGATGCGTCGCACTACCGCCTCAGAGAAGCGTGTACCGCAGGCTCTCTTTCAGGCACCTCCAGAAGCGGTAGCAGCCTACCTGCGTGGACTGTTCAGTGCGGATGGCTGCGCCTACGAAGATGTGCGCCAGGGCACGCGGTATGTCGGTCTGGGCAGCAAGTCGCTCCGCCTGCTCCAAGACGTGCAGCAATTGCTACTGATGTTCGGCATCCAGAGTCGAATCTACACGCAGCCGCCTAAAAGGAGCTCAGGCTTCCGCTACACGCGCAAGCGCGACGGACAACAGGTCACGTATGAGTCCAGGGGCAACTCGTACGACTTGCGCATCACCGGTCCCTCCCTGCTACGGTTCGATGAGTACATCGGCTTCTCCGTACCCAGCAAGCAGAAAGCACTGGATCAGTGGATCGAGGAGCACGATTTCTACAACGTACAGGTAGAGGCTCACCTGGTAGAGCGCGTTCCTGAGGGATATGAGGTGACTTACAACCTGACCGAGCCTCTGCACAACACATACATCGTCAACGGGCTGGTGGTCTCCAACTGTTCGGAATTTGTCTTCCTCGACGACACAGCTTGTAATTTAGCCAGCCTGAACCTCATGGCGTTCCGCAAGCCCGACGGCGAGTTTGATATCGAGGCGTTCCGCCACGCGGTGCGCATCATGATTACCGCGCAGGAGATTATCGTGGACAACGCGGCGTACCCCACTCCCAAGATTACCCAAAACAGCCACGACTATCGCCCGCTAGGGTTGGGCTACGCGAACTTGGGCGCGCTGCTGATGGCGCGAGGACTGCCCTACGACAGCGACGCGGGGCGCGCCTACGCCGCCGCTATCACCGCCATCATGACGGGCGAGGCGTACCGACAGTCTGCCATCATCGCGCGCGACTGCGGAGGACCTTTCCCTGGCTATGCTAAAAACCGCGAGCCGATGCTGGAGGTCATCCGCATGCACCGCGCGCACGTGGACAAGATCGAGGCGAAGGAGACGGTGCCCGCAGAACTGCTGCGCACCGCGCAGGAGTGCTGGGATGAGGCGCTAACGCTAGGTGAGCAGGTCGGCTACCGCAACGCGCAGGTGACTGTGCTGGCGCCCACAGGCACTATCGCCTTCATGATGGACTGCGACACCACTGGCATCGAGCCTGACATCGCCCTAGTGAAATACAAAACCCTCGTGGGCGGCGGGCTGATGAAGATTGTCAACCGCACCGTGCCCGAGGCGCTGCAGCGGCTAGGCTACTCGCAGGAGCAGGTAGAAGACATCATGGCATACATCGAGCGCACCGACACCATCGAGGGCGCGCCGCACCTCAAGCCCGAGCACCTGCCCGTGTTCGACTGCGCCTTCAAACCCGCCAACGGACAGCGCAGCATCCACTACATGGGGCACATCAAGATGATGGGCGCGGTACAGCCGTTCCTGTCGGGCGCGATTTCCAAAACGGTCAACATGCCCCACGACGCCACAGTGGAAGACATCATGGAGGCGTACGTGCAGGCGTGGAAGCTGGGCGTGAAAGCCATCGCCATCTACCGCGACGGCTCCAAGCGCACACAACCGCTGAGCACCAAGAAGACGAGTGAGCAGCTGGAACAGCAGCCCGTGCAGGAGGCGCGCCCCGTGCGGCGCAAACTGCCCGACGAGCGCCAGAGCATCACACACAAGTTCAGCGTCGGCGGGCATGAGGGCTACATCACGGTCGGTCTCTATCCCGACGGCAAGCCGGGCGAAATCTTCATCACGATGAGCAAGGAAGGCTCGGTCGTGTCGGGGCTGATGGACAGCTTCGCCACCGCCATCTCGCTTGCGTTGCAGTACGGCGTGCCGCTGGAGACGCTGGTAAACAAGTTCGCCCACATGCGCTTCGAGCCGTCGGGCGTCACTAACAACCCACAGATTCGCTTCGCCAAGTCCATCATGGACTACATCTTCCGCTGGCTGGCGCTGAAGTTCCTGCCGCCGGACCAGCAACCCGCAGGCGAGGCTGCTTCCATCGAGAACCACACCAGCCTTGCTGAGAAGGTCACCGAGCCAGCAAAGGGGTTGCGAGAGACGGAGCAGCTGGTGTTCCAGTTACAGGCGGACGCGCCGCCATGTCCAGAATGCGGCTCTATCATGGTGCGTAACGGCGCTTGCTACAAGTGTCTCAACTGCGGCGCCACTTCTGGATGCTCGTAGAAAACGGGCTGCCACATGGGTTGTGAGGGGTATCTCCCCTCGCAACCCCTTTTCCCCTTGCAGGAGGGCTGAACATGTTTCGTGTGATTGGTGTAGAAACGGGGGACCATCCGCGTCGGGAGTTCGTTGTCATCCGCAACCAGTCCCTGCGCTATGAGAACTTGCGCGGCTGGGCAATCACGGACGAGAGCTACTTCACTGCCGACCCGCGCACTCTCGCCGAACGCCTGTATATTTTTCGTGAAGAGGTAATGATCGAGCCAGGGGCGTATGTTGCCCTGTGCACAGGTTCGGGAGAGAACCACTGGACGCGGGCAGGCGACGGGCGCAGCGTGTACGTAGTGTACTGGGGCAGAGAGCGCCCTGTGTGGTGCAGTAGCCAGCGCGTGATGCTCATTCAGGTAGCACATGTCGCTCCCTCCACTGTCATGCCTCAGCACGCGCAAGCAAGAGGATGAGACGCCTCCTGCCAATAATATAGGGCAGGAGGTCTGTTCATGGAAGCTCTCAAAGCGTGGGCGTTCGGTCTGGTAGAGGCATATGGGCTGTGGGGGCTGTTCGGTGTGGCCTTCATCGAATCCTCCTTCTTTCCCGTTCCCCCGGATGTGCTCCTCATCGGTCTGGTGCTTGCTCCACAAGCGCCCCACACTGCATGGATTGCGACCGTCTGCACCGTGGGCAGCGTGTTGGGAGCGATTCTGGGCTGGGTCATTGGCGCGTATGGAGGCTATCCCCTGCTCCATCGCTGGTTCAGCGAGCAGAAGGTGCAGCGCGTGGAGCAGCTATACAACCGTTACGGTGTGTACGCTGTACTGATTGCCGCCTTCACGCCTATCCCCTACAAGGTGTTCACCATCGCCAGCGGAGTGTTTCGGTTCAACATCATCTCGATGCTGCTGGCGAGCGTGGTCGGCAGGGGAGCGCGCTTTTTCCTCGTCGCCTACCTGACGCAATGGTTCGGCAGGGAGATTCTCAAACGGCTGGATATGGCGATGGTGGCGCTGCTGGCACTGGTGATGGTGGCGGGAGGGATATACCTTTACGGAGCGTATCGCAAGCGGCGTGCAGCCCCTCCGACGAGGTAGACTCTCGCCTCCACAACGGTAGGAATCTGCTGATAGCGCAGAAAACTATAGTTTACCCTGTCTCAATCTTGCAGCGTAGGTCACGCAACATCCACAAATCACAACACTATAAAGCACTGCGATGCGCATACAGTACACCACCTTCACTGTGCATAAGCGGTTCCCGCTCACTATCAGTCGGGGTACCACCGCCCAGACAGACAACTTGTGGCTGCGTGTGGAGGCGGAGGGAATCGAGGGGTGGGGTGAAGCCTCGCCTTTCTCCATCGGCACCTACCGCGAGAGCACAGAGACCCTGCTCGGGGCAGTGCAGCAGGTTGCCTCTCTGCTGGAGCCTCTGCACCCCTTACAGCGTCAGCAGGTAGAGCAGCTGCTGGAGGCGCGCGGGGTTCCCCGCGCCCTGCGTGCCGCCGTCGATACCGCCCTGCATGACTGGCTCGGCAAGGCGGTTGGAATGCCCCTGTGGAGGCTGTGGGGTCTGGACAGACAACGGATTGTACCGACCACCGTGACTATCGGTATCAGCTCGCCTGAGGTCGCGCAGCAGCGCACGCGCGACTGGTTGGCTCTCACGGGGGCGAAGGCGCTGAAGGTGAAACTAGGCAGCCCAGAGGGGATTGAGGCAGACAAGATGATGTTCGAGGCAGTGCGAGAGGCATTGCCAGAGGGCGTCTCACTGCGAGTGGATGCCAACGGCGGCTGGAATCTGCAGGACGCTCTCAACATGTGTCAGTGGCTGGCGCAGCGTGGCGTGGAATACGTGGAGCAGCCGCTCCCCCAGGGCATGGAAGACCAGCTCGCGGAGCTGTATCGCCAGTCGCCCCTGCCCCTCTTCGCGGATGAAAGCTGCTTCACTAGCGCGGACGTCCCCCGACTGGCGGGGCGGGTGCACGGCGTCAACCTGAAGCTCATGAAATGCGGCGGGCTGAGCGAAGCCATGCGCCTGATACACTGTGCGCGAGCGTGTGGATTGCGAGTGATGTTCGGCTGCTACTCCGACAGTAGCCTCGCCATCACAGCGATGGCGCATCTTTCCCCCCTCGCCGACTACCTGGACCTAGACAGCCATCTGAACCTGCTGGACGACCCCTTTGTGGGGGCGACGCTGCAAGAGGGGAGAGTAATACCAAACGACCTTCCTGGACTGGGGGTACAGCGCCGTGAAGATTCTGCCTGAGCATCGAGTAGCCATTCTGCAGCACGAAGGTATTCGGGGACCCTACGGCAAGACAGGGCTAGTGCTGCTGCGTTACAGTGAGGCGCAGATTGTGGCGGTCATCGATGCCGAGTGTGCAGGCGGCTCCCTGGTGCAGCTCACGGGGATTGCCCGGGATGTGCCCATTGTGGCTTCCGTGCGGGAGGCGCTCGCCTACCAGCCACAGATACTGCTGACGGGTATTGCTCCCCCAGGTGGAGGGCTGCCCCCCGCGTGGTGGCAGGAGATACGAGAAGCAGTCGAGGCGGGATTGTGCATCGTGAACGGCTTGCACACCCCGATGGCGGAGCATCCCGACTTGAAGCCTCTGCTGCGCCCAGGGCAATGGATTTGGGATGTGCGCCGCGAACCACCCGGGCTGAGCCTGGGCAGCGGCGCCGCGCGTGAGTTGCCCTGCCTGCGCGTACTCACCGTAGGCACTGACATGGCGATTGGCAAGATGTCCACCAGCTTCGAGATGCACCGCGCCGCGCTTCGGCAGGGATGGCGCTCGGCGTTCATCGCCTCTGGACAAACGGGGATGATGCTTGCAGGCGACGGAGTACCTCTGGACGCGGTGCGTGTGGACTTCGCCGCTGGTGCCGTAGAGCAGATTGTGATGCGCTACGGACGCGACCATGATATTCTGCACATCGAGGGGCAGGGTTCCCTCCTCAATCCCGCCTCTACCGCGACCCTGCCTCTTCTACGCGGGGCGCAACCGACCCATCTGATCCTAGTGCACCGTGCAGGACAGACGCACATCCGCAGCTATCCCCACGTACCGATACCGCCGTTGCGCGAGGTTGTGCGGCTATACGAGATGGTAGCGTGCGCAGCTGGGGCGTTCGCGCCCGCTCCTGTGGTGGGCGTCGCCCTGAACACTGCCCACCTGAGCGAAGCGGAAGCCCAAGCCGCCATCGCTCAAGTGGAAGCCGAGACCTGCCTGCCCTGCACAGACCCTGTGCGCTACGGGGCGGAGAAGCTGCTGGAAGCGGTAACAGGACGGAGATAGGGCAACCGTCCTGCTACCGCTAAAAGAGCTAATCCCTCAGCGGGCGAATCCAGATGTTGCGATACTTGACCGGGTTACCGTGGTCCTGTAGCAGGAGAGGACCTGTAGGGCGCATGCGGTCGCCGATACCGCCCGGCGTCACGCGCGGAATCTCCACGTTGTCGTGCACCAGCACGCCGTTCCAGCGCACCGTCACGCGCGGATTGGCAATCACGTTGCCCGCGCTATCAAACTTGGGCGCGATGAAGGTAATATCGTAGGTCTGCCACTGCCCGGGCGGCTTTGCGGCGTTCTTGTCGGGCGTCTTGATGCCGTAGATGGCGGCGCAATCACCGCTGCCCAGGCTCTCCAGTCCATACGAGTCGAGAACCTGAATCTCGTACAATCCATGCAGGTACACCCCGCTGTTGCCTCTGCCCTGCCCGCGCGCCTCGGGCATGTAGGGCGTGGCGAACTCGATATGCAGCTGGAAGCTGCCGAACTCGTCGCGCGTCATGATGTCGCCCGTGCCTGGCTTCACCTGCATGGCGCCATCGGGCATGATTTCCCAGCGCGCGGGCGTCCTGCCATCACGCGACACCCATTTCGAGAGGTCTTTGCCGTCAAACAGCACAATTGCCCCTCGCGGCGGTCGAGCGGACCTGCCCTGCGCTAAACAGCCTGCGGCGACCGCAACCGCCAGGAGCAACGTCAAGAGAGTTCTCCACCACATCACTACAGCTCCCTCCTGTGTCACATGTACACTCTCGTAGCAGCTTACGACGACGCCAGGGGGAGTTCCTGCACAGGAGTGCGCTAGCGCGACGCTGAGGCTACCTGACCTGTCCTGGAGGTTGCCAGCCGTTGCCGTCCACGTCGACATAGACGGGATTGGTCAGGGAGGTCGGGCGCACACCGGGATAGAGCGCTGTGAATCCCTCGCCCTCCGCCAGCACGACTACCCAGCAGTCCCTTTCCACGCGCAGCGGCACGCTCTGTCGCCAGTCCAGCGGCTTGCCCTGCGGATGTTCCACAGGCAGCTCCTGCGCGACCGAACCGTTCACATACACCTTCACGCGGCTCACCCGTACCCACGACGGCGCCGCCAGACGTATCTGCAGCTGCACGACGCCACCTCGCGCCACCACAGTGGAACCCATCGGCTGCCCTTCTGCGGTGAACTCTATCAGCGGACCGCCACACACCAGCACATTGCCGCTGCGGATGGCGCGCACCACGTCGGCGGGGGTGACGCGCCGCACGTCCTCGTGTCCGAAGTACAGGTAGGTGCGCGGGAAGCCTGGCTCCAGTCGGTAGGCGTGGTGGCTATCGGTCACGCCGACGGCGATGTAACGGCGCCCCGTGTTGAGGAAGTAGAACCAGTCGGGCAGAGTCTGCTCCAGTTGCGTACTGTCAATGCCGTTATACACCTCAATGGTATCGAAGTTGGGCGAGAACTCTTCGGGGCGGGTCATTGTGCCGTCGGCGGGGTTCAGCCCCACCCAGTTGAAATAGCCCATGCCCGGCGAGCGCGGGTGGTTGACCTGCACAATGGTGTCGCCGTCGTTGTTGGCGCGGGCGGCAGCAAAGATTTGCTCCGCGTTCAGGTCGTACCACTCGATGGCGCCGTTGTTGGGCTTGGAGGGGTCGTAGCGCTGTGGGTAGGCGTTGAAATGCCCCAGCCCGAAGTTCGGCGTGATTTCGCACCCGACGAGCGAGGTAATCCACCGTTGCGCCCCTAGTGCGAGGATGACGGGCTGATAATCAGTCAGCACATCGTGGTCGGTAGAAGTCAGTATCTGCACGCCCACTGCCACGAACGCCTTTACTTTGTCCGCCAGTGGGTCACTCGAGTCAGGTGAGGGGATAGCGTGCACATGGAAGTCGCCCGACAGGTAACTGGGCAGCCGCGCTGTGCGCGCCAAGGTCGCCCGCCAGACCACGCGCCCTCCGGGTTGCAGGTCTACCTCTCGCTGCGCGATTTCATACTCAAAGCCGCGCGTGAGAGTGAGACGATACCGCCCGGGCTCCACAGGTATCGTCTCGTTGCCCGACAGGCTGAAATACACGCGGTCAAAACGTCCGTAGTCGCCCTGCTCGCCGTAGCGCACGCGCTCGCTGTTAGGTATTGCCCCTGACAGCCGCTCAAACACAAGGGCACAGGGCAAGGGGGAACCGCGCTCATCGCGCACTGCAATCTGCAGGCGCGCGGGCGGTTGCAGCGTGATGTCAGGGCTTTCGCCAAGCAGCACATCGGCGGGCGCATAGCCGTCGGCGAACACCACCGCGCGATACTCTCCTGGCGGAACCTTCGCTTCGAATCGCCCGCGTCGGTCGGTGCGCGTGGCGGTGTGCATCTGCCCGTCGCCTTCGCCCCGCTGAATCAGGTACACGCGCGCGTCGGGCACAGGGCGATTGCCTGCAGTCACCACCCTGCCCGCGACAGTGGAGGCAGGCTCCTGCTCGCGGCGCAGGCGGCGCATCTCAGCGCGCAACGGCTCCATGTCCCCATCGCTCACCGCAATCGCCAAGCGAATCTGGGCGCTCTCCCCCGCCGCCAAGTTCAGCGCACGCCCAATACTCATCAGGTAGATGTTAGAGGCGTTGAGCAGCTGCGTGAACGCCTCCTGTTGTACGATGAAGCCGTAGCCGACGCGCGACCCCAGAGCCGCCACCATGGGAATCTGCGCTTGCAGGGTCTGCACCAGTCCCAGCAGTGGAGGGCCCGCTGCCTTCTGGAAGGCGTAGCCGATGCTGCCCCAGGGCGTGACATACGTCTCCAACCCATCGCCCAGAATCTGCCCCCAGAAGAGCGAGTATACCTTTGCCCTCTCTGTGCCATTCTTGAGCGTGCAGACCATCTCCAGAGTGGGGCTGTCGGGCTGGAGGATGTAGTCGATAGTGACTTGCAGCCCCTGCGACACGCTGGGGAAGCGAATGGTCGTGTCCACGATGGGGAAGCGGTCGTCCACAGCGTGGATGCGCAGGTGAGCGGGTCTCCCTCTACCCCCTGCGGAAACGATCTCGGCTTTCACTGCACGCCATGCGCGCAGGTTGAACAGGCTGCGCTCGTCGCCGCTGGCGAGGAAGATTTCGCCCAGCAGGTCTTCGTCGTGTCCCGGCTCGTTGAGCACCGCATCCAGCACGCGCCCACCGTAACGCGAATATCCGCCCGTCATGCGCGGCGAGGCGACCACAAAAGTGGCTTCATGGTTGCGCAGCACGTAGTCGCCCGGCTTGCCCTCTGCCTTGGCGCCACCAGGCAGGTCGCGCGCGGTGGCTACCACACACTGCGCTATGCCCTCTGAGGGAACGGGCATCTGAGGGTTGCGCAGCTTGCCCACTTCATGAGGGAAGGCGGTGGCGACGGTAAGAAGGGTGAAAGTCAGTATGAGGTAAACGCTGCTGCTGGCTCTTGATCGCATCCGACCTGTTTACTCTCCTCCTTTTGCTCTGTTTCTCCCCTCAGGATATACAGGCAGTAGACTGCCATCAGTGCTGCGTGAAGAGTTGTTTGCCAAGGAGAAGCACTCACGTGCTTCACGACAAGCTGCCATGCTGGTAGTAGCGCACGTCAGTGCGCATCCTGTCATTTTGAAGTCTGTGTTGTTCGTCTATGGGAAGCACTCACGTGCTTCACGACAAGCTGCCGTGCTGGTAGTAGCGCACGTCAGTGCGCCTTTGTCCTCTGTCATTCTAAGAGTAGCGAAGGATCTCCGAGATGCTTCGCTAGCGCTCAGCATGACAACGAGGACGCCCCCCTCCGCCTTCGGCTCAGCATGAAGAAGCGGCGCAGCATTTCCACTTCCCTTTCCTACGCCTTTCGGTCAGCTACCTGTTCCCGCGTTCCGCACGGTCGCGCTCCAGCAGTTCCTGCACCTCCTTCTGAAACTGTGCAGGGTCTTTCGTCGCGCGGCTCAGGTCGATGTCACTGCGTTTGCGCCCCTGTCCGGGCGAAGCCCCCTGCGGCAAGCTCCTCCAGATGAACGCCCCTACGATGGCGACAAACACCACGATAATGATAATCGCCAGCACGGGATGGACCTGTCGGTTCATGTTTCTCCTCCTCACTGGCGCAGCGGCTCCATGGCGAAGCGCACGAGGTCGAGGAACTTGCCTTTCTTGTACATGGCATGCCCATCCACCATTACCGCATAGGTCGCACCGACCGCCTCCCTGCCGTTGCCGCCGAACACAGCGGGCACAACGTCCGAGTCGCGATAGCCTTCATGCTCGCCATACGAGTTGCAGAAGGCGATGATCGATTTGGCGGGCGACCCCACTGCCGACAGCGGCTGCCCTGCGATGTAGTAATCCTGGGGGTTCCCGGTGTTGTACGGTGGACCCAGCAACGGACCAAGGAAGCGCACGAACATCTCCAGCGGGGTCATGCGCGGTGAGGGAACCAGCCCCACCCCACCGTAGGCGTATCCGTACGAGCCGAACTGGTTCAGCGGCAGCCCATCTGCCCCGATGCGCACCGGGTCTGAACCCAGCGTCGGGCAGTGGAACAGCCCATGATTCTTGATGTAGGGGTAAAAGGCGTACTCCATGAACAGCCCCCGCTTGTTGTCTAGGTCAACAGACCATAGGGGCGGTCCGCTGGGCATGCGGCGACTGTAGCCCGTGTTGTCGTCGTTGTTGCGTCCGTCCATCATCAGCCAGGGGAACGTCTCGTCGTAATCCTGCACGTACATCAGCGCAGCGGTGCCAATCTGCTTCAGGTTGGACAGGCAAGTGGTCTTGCGTGCCTGCTCGCGCGCGCGAGCAAACACAGGGAACAGAATCGCTGCCAGAATCGCGATAATCGCGATAACCACCAGCAGCTCGATGAGCGTAAACGCGCGTTTCATGGTGACCTCCCCTCTCCTCCCTGCGTCGTGAAGCGGTTCATCAAACCCGAAGCATTATACGCGAACCCCATCAGGGTGTCAAGCGACGAGAGGTTATGGCTGTGTTAAGGGGAGGCGCTGCACATAAGCGCGTCAGTCGTACGCCCATAGTCACGAGCGGGCACGCTTGTCATGCGCACTTCAGTGCGCCTTCGCTCCGACACAGCGGCTCAGCAGGAGCCTCGCCCTCTACCCTGTCATTCTGATCGAAGCGAAGAATCTCCAAGATGCTTCGCTGTCGCTCAGCATGACAAGGGGGTTCTTGGTCGTTCGGAGCGCCTGTCATTCTGAGCGAAGCGAAGAATCTCGATTTGACGCAGTGCAGAGATGCTTCGCTGTCGCTCAGCATGACAACGAGGGCAGATGCTTCGCTAGCGCTCAGCATGACACCGAGGACGGCTCAGCGGGAACCTCGCCCTCCAGTCCTTTGTCATCCTGAAGTCCACGTTGTTTGCCAAGGGGAAGCACTCGCGTGCTTCACTACGAGCAGGAGAGTTCGTCGGGCGCGCTCAGGTGCTGAGGCGCGCTGTGTTCGTAGTCGCGCACGTCAGTGCGCATCCTGTCATTCTGGCGGTGCGAATAATCTCGGAGATGCTTCACTTTGTTCCGAATGACAAAAGAAAACGGCTCGGCGAGAGCCTCGCCCTCCAGAAAAGTTGGAGGGCGAACTTCCTGGTGAGCCGAACAACGCCTCCCTGCAAGCAGGGAGGCATGCGGATGAGCAAATCTGCCCATCCGCCTCCAGCTGTTTCCCTACGGTTTCAGAATAGGGATGAGCCGAATGTTGCGGAAATGGATTTCTGCCCCTTCTGACTGCAGGCAGATTTTGCCCGGCACCACCTCCGCGCCTGTGCCCTCATTGACAATCTGCCCGTTAATCTTCAGCACCACGCGGTCGCCGTCTACGATAATCTCGTATTCGTTCCACTCGCCGATGGGCTTCTCCGCCATCTTCGCCTTGATGCGGTTAGTGGGGGCGTCGCGGTTAATCCGAGCGGGGTCAGTGTCCAGCTTCACGCCGTCAATTAGCCAGAAGTCGCCCGCGCTGCCGCTCATCAGTTGCGCCTCGATGGACTTGGGCCAGATTTTGTCCTCGCCCCGCATGCGCAGTAGCACACCACTGTTGCGGAATCCTGTGTCCTCGGGCGCCCAGCGCCATTCCAGCCGAAGGATATAGTTGGTATAGTCCGCTACCGTGCGGATATAGCCTGCGGGTCTTCCCTTGCAGATGAGGACGCCCTTGTCGCCGTCGATGCGCCAGACGTCCTCCATCTTCACGTTCGGGTCGGCGAGGAAGTACGTCCAGCCGCAGAGGTCTTTCCCATTGAATAGCACAATCTCCTTACCGAGCTTGCCCTCTACCTTCACCCTTTGTGCCACGCAGGGGAAGGCACATGTGAATAACACCAGCAGCAGCCACGTCCTTGCTCGCATCGTTCAGCCTCCCAGCTCTTCGGTTTCGGTAGAATCGTTCGCGCCGCGAGCGCACTTCCCTGCTCAGGCAAAGTTGCGGACGACAGTGGTCACTGCGTTCCCCCCTTTCGCAAAGGGGAGATTTTCGGTATCATCATACTGGGAGTGAGGAAGCGATGTATCGCGCCACTACCGTCTCGCAGCAGTATAGGTTATCTTCGAAGGCTTTCGAGCCCGCTTACCTCGCCCTGCATCGCACAGGGGAGCTGCGCAGGCGTGCCGAGCAGGCGGTCGCCTCGCTCGCGGAGTGCCGCGTGTGCCCGCGCGATTGCGCTATCGACCGTCTGCAGAACGAGGTGGGCATCTGTCGCACAGGCAGGTATGCGCGCGTCTCCAGCTACTTTCCCCATCACGGAGAGGAGGACTGTCTGCGCGGCTGGAACGGGAGCGGCACGATTTTCTTCTCGTGGTGCAACCTGCGCTGTGTGTTCTGCCAGAACAGCGACCTCAGCCATCGCGGGGAGGGAGTGGAAGTCTCGCCCGAACGCCTCGCGCAGATGATGCTTCACCTGCAGTCTCTGGGCTGTCACAACATCAACCTCGTGACGCCCGAGCACGTGGTGCCGCAGGTGTTGGAGGCGTTAGTGATCGCCGTGGAGGGCGGTTTGCGCCTGCCCATCGTGTACAACACTTCCGCTTACGACTCAATGGAGAGCCTGCGCCTGCTGGACGGCGTCGTGGACATCTACATGCCCGACTTTAAGATGTGGGACCCCGAAATGGCGCACCGCTACCTCAAGGCGCGCGACTATCCCGAGGTCGCCCGGCGCGTTATTCAGGAGATGCACCGGCAAGTGGGCGTGCTGAAGTTCGATGAGAACGGGCTGGCGAAGCGCGGGGTGTTAGTGCGTCACCTCGTGATGCCGGGCGACGTGGCAGGCACAGAGCACATCTTGCGCTTCCTCGCCGAGGAGGTCGCGCCGGACACCTACGTGAACATCATGGCACAGTATTATCCCGCAGGCGTGGTCTCGAAAGAGAGGTATCCTGAAATCAATCGGCGCATCACCTCGCAGGAATACTGGCGGGCAGTGCGCCTCGGCGAGGAGCTCGGCTTGCGAATCGACGAGCGATGGTAACCCCTTCTCGGCGCTAAGGGCAGCCTCTGGCGTTCACTTTTGTGGATGGTTCTGCCCGAGAACCATCAGCAACCCGAGCACCGCACCGTAGATGGCGGCGACCACCGGGTTGCACAGAATGCCTCATGTGCTGCCCACTTTGCGCGACAGGGCGGATAGCAATAGTCCAACCACCGCCCCGCCGAGCACAGCAAGAACGGTCTTCATTGACATCGCTCCCTTCCCCTATTCGCTTTGCTGGGTGTCTTCCTGCTCTGACGCGCTCTCTGGCAAGTGAGGTAGGATCTTCGCCAGAATGTGCTGCTTGGGCATCAGCCCCACCAGCCGCTCACGGGCGATGCCTCGCCTAAAGAGGATGAGCGTCGGGATGCCCTGAATGCCGTAGGCGTTAGCAGTGACAGGGTTTTCGTCGGTGTTCAGCTTGACCACCTTAAGCCTGCCCTGATACTCGCGAGCAATCTCCTCCAGAATCGGCGCCAGCATCCGACAAGGGGCGCACCATGGCGCCCAAAAGTCCACCAGCACAGGCAGGTCGGACTCCAGCACTTCCTGCTTGAATGTGCTGGCACTCACATGCTGAATCAGACCGCTCTCCGCATGGTCAGATGCCTGACGACGCCCAAAGAGTCCAAAAAGCCCCATCGCATCAACCTCCCTTGGGGAGTGTCTCATACGCTTTGATTACCGTAGATTTAGATACGCTCGCCCCGCAGGCGGATTCACGCCCATTATACCCCGCGTTGCGATATAATGTTTCCCAGCACAGCAAGCGTAAAGAGTAGCGCGGGGAGCGTATACAACCATATGCCCTATCGATGCGTGTGGTGTCACTCCGGTCAAGCGTCACGCACTTTCGTCGCGCGAGAGCGACTGTTCGGCATGGAAGGGGAGTTCGAGTATGCCGAGTGCGCCGCGTGTGGCTCACTGCAAATCCTCCATCCCCCTAGCGACCTGTCGCGCTACTATCCTCGCGAGTACGATGCCTACAACGCCCTGCCAGACACCTACTATCGGGGATGGTTGGGGGTAATCCGCTCCTGGCGCGACTACACGGTCGCGACAGGCAGGGGATGGCTGGGCAGGCTCGTGCTGCTCGTACATCCGCAGCAGGACCCGCGCGTACGCAGCCTCCGCTTGCTGAACCTTGCCCCTGATACGCGGGTGTTGGACGTTGGCTGTGGCAGCGGACTGTTGTTGCTGATTATGCATCGGATAGGCTTCCAGCACGCAGAGGGCATCGACCCATACTTCTCCAGCGACCGACCTGTTGGAGGAAGGGTTCCCGTCTACCGTCGCACGCTACAACAGCACGTCGAGTCGCAGCCCCCGCCGTATGATGTGCTGATGTACCACCATGTGCTGGAGCATATCGCCGACCCCGAGAGGGAACTGAGGCTGGCTCAACAGCTGCTCAAAACAGGGGGAAGGGTGCTGGTGCGTCTGCCTCTGGCAGGCTCCTACCACTGGAGGCAGTACGGCACCGACTGGTTTCAGCTGGACGCTCCGCGTCACCTGAGCATCCCCTCGGTGGGGGGAATGAGGTCTCTGGCGGAACGCAGCGGCTACACGGTGGAATACATCGGCTTCGACGCCTTGCCCCTGCACCTGCACGCCAGCGAGCTGTACCGCCGGGGCATCCCGGGCAGGCAGCACCGCCCCGATATGCACTCCCGTGCACAATGGAGAGAGTTTGCCCGCCTGACCGAACGCCTCAACCGCACGGGGGAAGCCGACTCTGGAGTGTTCCTCCTCAGGAAAGGGGAATGAGACCGTGTTAGACCGTTAGAGCCTCCCGGAAAAAGTTCTGCAGTATGCGCTTGCCGTCGGGGAAGCGTTCCGTGTACAGCTCGGGATGGAACTGCACGCTCACTATCGGTCTCTCCAGATGGCGCATCGCCTGGATACGGCATTCGGGCGTGGAAGCGAGCAGCTGAAAGCCGGGCGGTAGCGTTTTGACCTCACAGTAGTGCGCCTCGCGTACGATGGGCGGGTCGCCGCATCCCTCGAACAGGGGGTCTGGCTCGTGCACCGTCAGCTCATAGAAGCCGTTCTCCATAAAATACTCGGGATGGTAGTCGTAGTTGATGATAGGCTCGCCAGGACGGCGCCGGCGCATCGGCTCGTCAT